>JACZVB010000076.1 GCA_022572865.1 Chloroflexota bacterium
GACTCGTCCGGGGCGAAGTAGAGCGCGGCGTAGGCCACGTCCATGGGGTGGCCCATGCGGCGCAGGGGTTGTTTCGTTTTCCTCATTTCTATTATCTCCGGGTCGTTCAGCTGGTCCCAGGTGATGTCGACCAGCTCGGTGGCGATGGGCCCGGGATTTACCGCGTTGACTCGGATGTTGTCTACGGCGTAGACCACCGCAGCCTTCTTAGTCAGGGCCGTTACACCCCCTTTGGAGGCGTGATAGGAAGACATGGACACTTCATCGGCCTGGGTATCGTTTACCGAGGAGTTGTTTATTATGGACCCGCCCCCCACCTTGCGCATCTCGGGGACCGCGTATTTGATTCCCAGGAAGACCCCCTTCAGATTTACATCTATGATATTGTCCCAGACCTCCTCCGGCTCCTGATCGGGATCGCCATTCCCATGGTCGTTGATGCCGGCATTGTTGAAGAGGACGTCCAGCTTACCGTAGGTGTCCACAGCGGCCTTTATCACCCTTTTCACGTCCTCTGACTTGGATACGTCGGCCTGGATGAAAATCACCTCTCCCCCATCCTCCCTGATGCCCTTGGCTATCTCCTCGCCAAGCTCCTTCCTGCGACCGCACATGACAACCTTGGCCCCCTCCCGGGCGAAGAGGACGGCCGAGGCCCGCCCCATCCCCGCCGTGGCCCCGGTAATGACCGCGACTTTGCCTTTTAACCTCACGGAGACCTCCATACGTGAAATTAGGCGTCCTCTGTTTGAGAACGCCCTGCCGCCATAACTGGGCCATTATAGCATGCGACCCCCGGGCCACAGGCCGGTACAGGTGGAACAAGAGGCGGCTTTGCTCTGTGCCTCGATCAGGGATGGTAAGATGGCCAGACGACGTAAGAACGGGTGGGCCGGACGTCTGCACACGCATCTGTATTCGAGAGACAGGCCTTCCCTGGCGATATCTAAGGAGCGAGAGAAATGGCTGCACCGCTCAGCCCCAGCGCGCAAAAGGTAAAGGATGCCCTCGAGGCCCGAGGCTTTTCCCACCGGATAATCGAGCTGCCTGAGAGCGCCCGGACCTCTGTAGAAGCGGCTCGGGCCATTGGGTGCCAGGTGGGACAGATCGTCAAATCCCTGATCTTCAGAGGGGGAGGCACTCAGCGGGCTATCCTGGTTGTTGCCAGTGGCTCCAACCGGGTGAACGAAAAAGGGCTCTCTGAGCTGGTGTCGGAACCGGTGGAAAGGCCGGATGCTGATTACGTCCGTCTACACACGGGGTTTTCCATAGGGGGTGTTCCACCCATAGGACATCCCGAGCCTATAGAGACCTTCATCGATGAGGACCTGCTCACGTATGAGGAGATATGGGCTGCAGCAGGCACTCCCAGAGCTGTCTTCTCCCTCACCCCGGGGGACCTGATAGAGATGACCGGCGGCCGCGTGGTTTCCATCAAGTAGAAGGCTGACCTTACGCCTCGGTCTGCCGGGCTGGGGCTAGGGATGCTCTGCGCCTCTCGGCCATCTCCCGTCCTTGGAGCAGGGCAGCGGAGACCAGGAGCACCAGGGGTGAGAAGGCGCAAACCAGCAATGCGAACTGCAGGTCTCCCGTCGCCTCTTGAAGAAAGCCCACCAGAAGCGGACCTATCCCAGCGCCTATCCAGATGGAGGTCTCCATGAAGGCCAACCCCATACCCACCTCCCGGGGTTTTATGCCCGGAAGCATAAATACCATGATCATCAGCACCGGGAAGTAGGCAAAGGAGAATCCCCTCAGCACCCCAAACGCCATGACCAGGGCCGTCGAATCGGCATAGGTCAGGCCCAAATAGGCGAGAGTGGAAAACAGGCCCCCGGCGGCCAGGACCAGGGGCCGTCTTTTTACCAGGGTGGGCACGGCGTTGACCAGGAAATCGGTGGGGGCGGCCACGAAGGTCATAACCCCCAGGGCCGCACCAACGACGGAGGCCGATATCCCCAGATCATCCTGGGCCAGGGTGGGCCAGAAGGTGGAGAAGCCGGCCTGCGCCACCATCGAGCCGCCCATGCCCAGCCCCATGATCCAGAGCTGGGGGTACTTCAGAATCGAGGCCAGGGGTGTACGCTCCTGGGACCCCATCCTCTCTTGAAACTCTTCCGTGACCCGGTCCCTTACGACAATTATCAGCATGGCGGTCAAAGCCAAAGAGACGCCGGCCCAAACGTAGAAGGTGTTACGCCAGCCGTTCACCAGGTTCTGGATGTGTGGGGTCGTCAGGAAGATGAGTCCCATTATCAGATCTATGCCGGCGAAGATAACTCCGTTGACAAATGCTAACCGGTGCTTGGGTACCCATTGCTGTAGGATCAGGGCCCGGGGAGACTGGGTGGCCGTAAAGAGGATACCCAAGCCTATACGCCCGACTATCAGGACCGCCAGGATGGGAGACCAGGCCTGGAGTAACGTAAACAGCCCTACGCCCAGAAACAGGAAGCTCAGAGTCCTCCAGGGCCTGGACATGGAGGTGAGAAGATTGGCTGGGATGGCGAAGAACATGTTGGCTACCAGCACCGAAGACCCGAGCCAGCCTTGCTCAGAAGGCGATAGATTCAGATCGTCGGCTATTTCGGGAAGCAGCAGCCCTATGACAAACAGTATGCCCAGGGAGGTGCCGACGGAGGAGGTGAGGGACACCACGATGGCCCAGCGGTGCAGGCGAGGGCTTTCGTCAGGCTGCTGCAATACGTCTCCGGTGCCGTAATATGGCTGAGATACGATGCTCCCGTATCAAGCTGGAGCACCTGCCCTTGGGGGTCAACAAGCTGGCTTATTATACATACACGGCGACGACCACTCCATCCTTGGGATTGCTTGGATCGAAGAAGATGACGGCGCAGTTCCTGCCGGTTATCATCTCGGCGGTGGGAATGTTGCGGGCCACGGGCACCCCCTGGAGCCATACCGATAGGCTCCCCGAAATTTGGACCGTGGCCAGATAGGCGCCCGCATCGAAGCCTTTCAGTACGGCTTTTCTCGTCTCCAAAACGCAATCCTTTCAAAAACTGTCTGATATTAAGCCGTTTTTATCGGCTATCTTCAAAGTGGCTGTCCAGTGCTTAGTACCTAAAATATTGTGTCATTCTGAGCCCCGATACACTCGGTGCTCGAGGGTGATAAGTACGAACGTTATTTATCGGACTAACCACTAGTAGCGGCTTTACAGCTTCACGGATTTCCGCTCCTACTTCGAGAACCTCAGCACGAACGGAAATCTATCAGGAGCGCTCTAGCCGGGGGCATCTCACACCCCGCCCAGATAGAGGGTCTGTAGGTACCGGGGCCTCTGACCCGTCACGCTGTACTCGGTCCTGATGGCCACGACCCGTCGCTTTGCTCCGCCGAGCCCCGCAGCGGCATCCGTGATATCTATGACGTCATACAGCTCCTGGCCCGCGTTCACCGGCATCACAATACTTCCCTTTCGGTGGCCCATGGCCTGATGCCTCAGCTCCTTAGACGCCCGGTCGCTGGCCTTCTGGGAGGTGTCCAGATTGGCGTCGTGGACCTGTCTCAATCGGTCGTAAACATTGGGTATCTCGGTCCAGTCATAGCTCTCGCTGAAGGTGCCGGCCCCAAAGATCTGGACCCGGTTGAAATCGGGCGCGGGATCACGGTAGCGGCCTTCCAGGATAATGTGGTCTGTCCCGTAGCTGTAGGTGCTGGGGTCGGTGGCCAGGGGATTGGTAGAGCTGCACACGCCCAGGGAGAAGGTAAGCACGTCCTGGACCGTTTGAAGCAGACGCTTCAGTGCGATGTCGGCGGTCTCGCCGGGGTGGATTGTGAAGGCCGGGTAGTGGGTGGTCATGGTGGAGCTGGAGGCGCCGGGCTGGAAATCGACGCCCGCTCTGGCCAGCACGAAGGCGATGAGATCTAACACATTCTTATCACCGGCGTCCCAGGCGAACTGCCGGCGGGCCCTCCACTGCTGAAAGAGGCCCCAGGCGTCTATTGCGTGGATCAAAAGGGTGGACGTGCCGTTGCCCCGTCGATGCTCGAACTCCTGTATCCAGTAAGTGGGTCCCGAGGATGCTTCCTGGCCCGAGCTTGTGACGTACCCGGGGCTGACCCTGACCTCCGATCCCTTCTGCAACAGGTCCAGGCTCCCGGACCCGGGGCCCAGATACCTGCCGTCGTCGTTGCGCAACTCTATCTCGCACTCCCCCCCGGTGGGTGAAACCGAGGCCGTGACCCGCAGCACGTCTCCGCTCAGGTCTAGGGGCGCAGGGTCCAGCGATGCAGACCACACGCCGTACGGGGTGGAGAGCCAGACCTGGGAAGTCTTGTACGCCAGGGCGACTCCGTAGATACACGTGAGCTCGAAGGGCGCAGGCTCCCGCCACAGGTTATCGGCGTAGGAGGCCGATGGCGTTGTGTGTGTGAAGAAAGGCGTTTTGTAAGAAGGCGTCCCGGTGTACTGCTCGATGAACACGGCCCTGAAAGTGCCGGGCTTCTCCATGAAGGGGGCGAGGAAGATTATCCCCGAACCCTCCTCGGCGATGGTCAGGTTCCTCAGGGCAGACCAGGTGTCGGTAGCTTGAGCGTTGCCATCTCCATAGATAGCCGTCCAGACCCCGGGCTTATTGTCGGGAGTGTCCTCCCGGTGATCAGCACATTCCAATCCAGGTCAAAGGTCACCGCCATGCCGTTTATGCTGGATAGGCTGTTGCTCCAGAGCACGGGAGCGCCCCATGACCCTCCGGACCGCTTGACCGCATACAGGCTGGCTGTGCCTATCAGATAAAGCAGGAGGGCAGTTCCATCGGCCTTGATGTCGGCGGCCATCCAGGTCACGGGACTGGCGGCCGTGGCAATGATGACCTGCGCGCCAAAGGTCTGTCCGCTGTTGTTGCTTTCCCTGACGTATAGCGTTTGCTGATTGGTAGCCACGTAGAAGAGGAGGACCCTCGTGCCCTCGCTGCAGAGGGCCACATCGGCGCTGTTTGAGACGGAGGTAACCAGGTCCCAGGTCCCGGAGTCGCTGGTAGGGGATGGACTGGCTACCCTCTGGACGTAGAGCTTGTATCCAGCGGTTGAGTCGACCCTGGCCCTGATCAGGGAGCCGTCCGATGGCATAGTTGCGCCGTGAAAGAAGTCGACCTCGGTCCCCGTATAGTGACGCTGGAACCTGAGGCGGGCGATCCCCCCAATCCTGTCCAGCACTTCCACCTTGACATAGGGCACGGTTGAGGGGTCCTTCTGGGCCTGTAGAAGGGCGGAGGACAGGGACCTCATCCTAAGGCCCCGTTACCGTGGTGCGATTCTCAGGCATGCCCAGAGGAGGATACAATCGTCTCGTCCTGACGGCGTTTTTACGGCTGTGCCTGGCCAGGTCTCGAAGGAAACTCCCAAGCCTGTCCTGTCCCCAGGTGAGATAGTCCTGCCATACCTCCATCCCACCTATGTTTACCCGGTTGGTGGCGAAGCTTGCCCACTCCAGGGCCGCGTATCCGGCGGACCCTACTACCAGAAGGTCCTCCAGGGCCGAGGGGAGGGTCGAGCCTGTGGCGTCCAGGGTGTGGAGCTTGGTGTAGTAGACGTTGACGTTTTCACCGCCCCCGGGCGACTGATCGACCAGCATGGTTAAAGTGTCCTGCCACAGGCTAAACCGCAGGTATACGGGCGGGTACTTGTCCGCTGGGAATTCAACCGCCTCGATGGCGACACGGTCGGTTAGGCTGGAAACGGAGATGTCCCGTGACCCGGCGGTGGTGGCCAGCGTGGACTTGGCCTCCAGGGGCGCAGCAAGGCTGAGCTCCCTGAGGGCGTGGGCTGCGTGCCGGTCCAGCTCGGCGTCTGTCCAGCGATAGTTCTGGGAGTCCTCGTCGTGGAGGTCGGTACGTATCCGGCCTCTGATGTCTGTGAGAGTAGTCATCGCTCACCTTCGGTGTCGGGGTATTCCGTCCCCAGGGAGATAAGGCCCGTGTTCATATCCAGCCGGCCGTCCTTTCCCAGAAGGCGGTATTTGCGTTCCATCTCCAGGCTGAGGCGCTTGAGAGAGTGCTGGGCCAGTTGGGCCACCAGGACCTTTCTTTCGGCCAGGAGGTGGGCCTTTCTGAGGGAGTAGAGGTCATAGTGTGAGACTCTCATGCCATGCCTTCCCGTGAGTGGCTGAAAAGCTGAAGAGGGAGCACGCTTAGTCCAGGTCTGGAATGAGGATGGCGGACTCGGCCTGGGCCGTTTCGTAATCCTTGACCAGTTGTTGGACGTGCTGCCTCAGGGCCCGGACGGCGAGCTGATTATCGGAGAGCTGGGCCTCGGGGTCGATGGCGGCAGCGTAGGCGCTCCGAAGTGCCGGTCGGATACGGGTCCAGTCTTTGGTTGTGATGCTTATCGTTATGTTTGGCATGTTCTCCTCCCTTAGACCGCTGAGGCTATCCCTATCCCCTCCAGGGTGTCGATGAGGGCGTTGATGGCTGTTCGGGCCTCGGCGTCCTGTGTTGCTCCGCCCGAAGGGTCGTTGATCTTCGAGGCCTGGGCGACGGGCGCTGCTCCGTAGAGGCCGACATTGCTTCCGTCATGGTCCAGGTTCCCGTCGATTTCCAGGGCATCTGTTACAGTCAGGCCCGAGGCATTGAGCAGGAGCTTCTGTACGCCGTTGATGGAGAACTCCTGTTCGGCACCTGTGGGGACGTTAAACTGAAGTCTGTTGGTAGCGTCAGTATTACGACCCATCTCATACAGACTCGAAGCAATGACTCGGCCTGTGCCAAACCTAATGAGCCTGTGCAGAGTAAATTCACTGCCTACTGAGAAGTCCAGTACGGATACATCGTTG
>JACZVB010000077.1 GCA_022572865.1 Chloroflexota bacterium
GACAGCCAGGACCCTCTGGTTGTCGGCCCGTTTCCACTGGGGATTGGCCCGGGCCACGTGCCCCAGGAGCACCCCCCGGTCCCCGCCCTTCTCATCGAGGACGAAGGGCAGGTGGGTGGCCATGGGCTCCTCTCCCGTATGGGAGAAGAGGATGCCGAACCCGTTGTCCCTTATGAATTGCCTGAGCTTCTCCTGGTCCGTTTCCGCATAGTGCTTTGGGATATACACTGATACCTCTTTCTTGGGCTCCTTTTCACGGGGTTTTAGGGGGCGAGCCTAGCCCGAGGCCACCGCTTCCCGGGAAGGCCTCGACATTATCTCTAAGGCCCGGTTGGCAATGAAATCGGGGCGTCAGGGGTCGGGCTGAAGTGAGGAGTTAGACAGGGCTACTTATTCCCAACTTCTGGAACTGATAAATTACGACAGATTTTTCGGGCAAGTTTATTGGAAATCTCAGTATGCCGTGGGACCGCCTCTACAGCACCGGTATTGGCGTTGGCCCATAATGAATGAGCACTACCCTCCCGCTTGAGGTAGCAACCGTACTTCCGGAGGTGCCGGAGCAAAGCGCTCCGTTTCACTTGACAATTACTGTTTCTCGGATGGCATCGGGCGGTACGCCACGCAGGGCATCTTCTCTTCGGTCCGCAAGGATAAGCCCGATCGCCTGAGCCAGGCTTTCCCGTGCCTCCTCTTTGGTGCGTCCCTGGCCGTTTGCCCCGGGAATCTCGGGGCAGTAGGAAATGAACCACTCGCCATCCCGTTCGATAATTGCTGTGAACTCGTTTTTCATCGGGCGCCTCCGAGGACTAGGGGCCATTTATAACAGAAGCATATCCCATCCATCAGGCTCTGTCTAATGTCTTGCAAGACAGCCCAGGGCTGGGTGTTAGGTAGGCTTTATGGGCTCTTGCGCGTCGGCGCAAAGGAGTGTTTGGCACGGCCCAATTCTTCCGAGCGTTCAGATATCCTTCCAAGCCGCACCAAACGGGCAGTGATGGCACCTGGAGTACGGGAATGTCGTTTAGCAAGGCCCTTTACATTGATATCTAGGTCAAAAGCTTCGAGTAACATTTGCTCCTCGTCTGGTGTCCATGGCTTGCCTGCATTTTCAGGGAGCACCCTTTCCCTTCTTTCCCTATCCTTTAGGCTATTAAGAGCTTTTGACGATAGAAAAAGCGCCCTGATAACCTTTGGGTTGTTATATGAGCTATTTTCTTGAAAAAGCTCCCCTGTGATCGGATCAATACCACTGGCAAGCGCCTCGATAATTTTGATTGCCTCAGACGTATCCATGGTCCCCCCTATCCCCTGAAAGCCTGACGCCAGGTTTCAGCAGCGGCAGCTCATGGTCCCACCAGTCACTGCCAATTACAAACGCTTGTTAGCTGCCTTTCTTACGCTGGAGCAGTGCGGTGCCTCCTAAGAGCGTTACTGGGTGGGAGGGCAGAATACGTTTCGAGAAAGGCGAAGCCTAGTTCGAGGCCCCCGTTTCCCGGGCCAGCCTCGACAGTATCTCCGAGGCCTGGTCCACCATCTCCTCCAGGATCTGGGCCGCGGGCCTCTTGGCCTTGATCAACCCCCCGACCTGTCCTCCCGACGACAGCTCAAGCTCCTCCAGGTCCGCCTGCAGCGCTCCCTCCTCCAGGTCCTCCAGCAACATCCCCTGGAGGGGCATGGGCAGGGCCTTAAGCCCCGATTCCTCCCACTCCTTTACCAGAACGTTGTTGAAGTACCGGGCCGTCTTGCCCGAGCTCAATCGGCTTATCACCCAGTCCTCGGAGCGTCCGTCGACGATGCGCTGCTTATGAATCGGGGTTATTCCGGATTCCTCCGAGGCCAGGAACAAGGTCCCGCACCAGACCCCCTGGGCCCCCAGGCTCAGGGCCGCCGCCAGCCCCCTGCCGTCTCCTATGCCTCCCGCCGCTACAACTGGAATGGGAGCAATGGCATCCACCACCTGGGGCACCAGGACCATGGTTGCTATCTTCCCGGTGTGGCCTCCGGCCTCGTAGCCCTGGGCCACCACCACGTCCACTCCCGCCTTCACGTGGAGCTTGGAGTGCCTGATGTTACCGGCCATCCCTATAACCTTGATCCCCAGGGCATGGGCGTCGGCTGTCATCCAGTCGGGAGGCCCCAGGGCCGAGACGAAAACCGGCACCTCCTCCTCCAGAATAACCTCCACCTGTCGACGGATATACGAAGGGTTGTAGGCCGAGGAAGGAGGGGCCTTGGCGTCGGGGATGTTGTGCCTCTTTTTGGCCTCGGCAACCCACGCTGCGTGCTTTGGATAGTCCAATGGGAGGGTGGCCTTGATCTCCTCCTTGTTGTCGTCCACCTCGGCCATAGTGGCCGGGAGCTGAAGGTCTACGCCAAAGGGGTTGTTGGTATGCTCTCTAATCCAGCGGATCTTTTCCCGAATCGCCTCGGGCTCCCAGCCCGAGGCCCCCAGTACCCCAAGGCCGCCCGCATTGGATACCGCCGCCGTCAGCTCGGGGGAGCCGCCCGGGACCATCCCTGCCTGCAAGATCGGGTATTTTATTCCCAGCAGATCGCACAATGGGGTCCATAGTCTTCTTTCAGTCATAGTATTCTCCCTGGCATAGCATCCTCCCTGGATCGGGCCTGGGGTCAGGCGCAGTCAGATGGGTCGTGCCGGCTCGATTCAAGGATATGAGGGGCCTACCCGGGTGTCAACGGTGTGACGAATACGCTGGCCGTTTAGCAACGGTTGCGACCATCCCCTTGACCCCCTTCCATCCCGATATATCGGGATGGACTCCCCTTTTCACGTCCTTATTAAACAGTCTCTGGATGGCGTGACGAATACCCTTCCTTGACCCTATTTTCGACGCCATGCTAACATGACTGCGATTACCATAACCATGGCCTTTTTAAAATTCAGAAGGAAGGAAAAGAAGACCCAGGAAGGCCTGAAGCGGACCAAGCAGGGCTGGCTCCGGAGGGTCGCAGGCGTCTTCAATACCTCCAAGATAGACCAGGAGTTCTGGGATGTCCTGGAGGAGCTTTTGATCTCGGCCGATGTTGGGATGGGTACCACCATGAAGCTCTCGGAGGCCCTTCAAGAGAGGGTGAAGAACGAGCGAATACGGGACCCAAAGCAGATCAAACAGGCGCTTCGGGAGGAGATGGTAAAAATCCTGCAGGGGCCTTCCAAGGACGGGGATTTTCTGGAATCGCCAGAGCGAGGGCCCGCGGTGGTGCTTGTGGTGGGTGTAAACGGCGGGGGCAAGACCACCTCCATAGCCAAGCTGACCCATGCCCTTAGGGAAGAGGGCAAGACAGTGATCCTGGCGGCGGCCGATACCTTCAGGGCCGCGGCCATAGAGCAGCTGGAGATATGGGGCGACAGGGTGGGCGCGGAGGTGATCGCCCACCAGCAGGGCTCCGACCCCGGGGCGGTAGCCTTCGACGCCTTCAACAGCGCCCGTAGCAAGGGCACCGACGTTTTGATCATCGATACCGCAGGAAGGCTCCATACCAAGACCAACCTGATGCAGGAGCTGAATAAGATCAAGCGGGTTGTGAGCCGTATCGATTCCTCGGCCCCCCATGAGGTGCTCCTGGTCCTCGATGCCGTCATCGGACAGAACGGTGTGGCCCAGGCCAAACATTTCGTCGAGGCCACGGGCGTCACCGGCATATTCCTCGCCAAGCTGGATGGATCGGCCAAGGGGGGCATCGTCCTGAACATCTGTGACGAGCTGGCCATTCCCATCAGGTTCATCGGCACCGGCGAAGGGTACGAGGACATGGCCCCCTTCGATGCCGAGGAGTTTGTAAACGCCCTGTTTGATTAGAGGCGGCCTCCCCGGCCCTTATGCCCCCTCTTTTGTGACGCGTTTTCCTTCTAGAAGATACTTCAAAAACCCTCACCCCCTGTTTCCCCCTCTCCCTTGCCAAGGGAGAGGGGGAATTAATAAGTCTGGGGGGTGCCCCCAGACCCCCAGCAGAAGGGGCTTGGACTCCTCTGGACTCCCTGAAACAGGATTTTGAAACCACTCCTAGTCCTCACTCTTTATGGGGCTGAACAGCAACTTCGTCTATGGGCACACGTTCCCAGTATTGGGTAATTGCCTTTCTTTGGTTTAAACTGGTCTGGTGCGTATCTCTGGGAGCTTCCGTTAGTAGACCACGATGCTGGACTTCATAACCTGGTGGATAGCCGTCGAGGCCCTGGGACTTCTGGTGCTGCCCCTGTCCTTCCTTCTCTTCTCGCGTCTGCCCGATAGGGGATACGCTTTCGCTAAGCCCCTGGGCCTGGTCTTGCTGGGCTACCTGGTCTGGCTGGTAGGATTCACGGGCCTGGTGCCCCTCAATCGCTGGTCTATCCTGGCCATCGCCGCGCTTCTGGCCGCGGGATGCTTCTGGCTGATAAGAGACCGATGGCGGTCGCTGCTGGGGCATCTCTACGCCGAGCGTTGGGCTATCCTGGCGGTTGAGCTGATATTCCTGGCGGCCTTCGCCGGATGGGCGGTGATGCGGTCCTACGACCCGGCCATCAACCACACAGAGCAGCCGATGGACTTCGCCTTCCTCAACTCGGTGATCAGGACCGACTCTATGCCGCCCCTGGACCCGTGGCTGAGCGGCAACTCCATCAGCTACTACTACTTCGGCTATCTCATAAATGGGAGCATAGCCAAGGTAACTGGCGTGTCCGGCGGCGTGTCTTATAATCTGGCCCTTGCGCTGATCTTTGCCCTTACAGCGGTTGGGGCCTTCGGCCTGATTGCGAACCTGGTGAGGATTCACCGGGGCGGCGACAGGCCCCGAATCGGGATTCCCATCGCCGTCGGGCTCCTGGCTTCGGTATTCGTGGTGGGAATAGGAAACCTGCAGTCCATGGCCGAATCGGTTAGGTCCCTGGGCCTGGGGACCGATGGTTTTTGGAACTGGACCGGGGTCAAGGGCATAGAGGGCTCGGTGGACGGAGTCTCCCTCTTCCCCGGCGATCAGGGGTGGTGGTGGCGCTCCACCAGGGTCATCGAGGCGTCGGAGGGAGGGGTCAACAGGGCCATCACTGAGTTCCCCAGCTTCAGCTTTGTCCTGGGGGACCTGCATCCCCACGTCATGGCCCTGCCATTCGTTATCCTGGCCCTGGGCCTCGGGCTTCAGGCCCTTGGCTCCAGGGAAGAGTTTGGCCCGGGCTGGCTGAAGAGGAACCCGGTGGCCTTCGTCGTCATAGCGATATGCCTGGGGGCTCTTGGATTTCTCAACAGCTGGGACCTGCCGACGGGACTAGCCATATTTCTACTCATCACCCTGGTCAGGAGCTACCTGGTCTGGGGCCGATGGGACTGGATCAGGCTCAGGGGCTGGGCCCTCTTCGCCCTCGCCCTGGGGATTCTCTCTTTTCTCCTGTTTCTGCCCTTCTACCTGGGGCCCAGGCCCTCGCCCCTGTTCCCGTGGGTCTCCCCTGTGGAGGATGTGAATACCAGGTACATCCACTATATACTGGTCATGGGCCTGTTTCTGTTCATCGGCGGTTCATTTCTGCTGCTCCTGGCGTGGCGCAGGATGCGGACAAGACGTCCACCATTCCAGGAGCTTATCGCATCTATCTCGATAGTGCTGGCCCCCTTCCTGGTATGGACGATGGTGGTCCTAGCCCTGGGCCTGGTCCGGGGCCAGGGGGTGGACTCCCTGGAGGAGGTTGGCATCCGATTTCTGAGGCTCCTTCCCCTCCACGGAATCCTGGCCCTGGGGCTGCTCACGATAATAGGGAGGGTCCGGCGCCGGACGGACCTGGACCAAACCAGCACCCTGTTCCCTTTGACACTTCTTCTCGTGGGATTGCTCCTGACCCTGGGGCCCGAGCTGTTTCGCATCGTCGATGTATTCGGCGACAGGATGAACACCGTCTTCAAGTTCTACTACCAGGCGTGGGTGCTGCTGTCCGTCGGCGGCGCGTTCAGTCTGTACTATTGGGGCTCGCGGCGCGCCGGTCTGGGCAAGGTCGCCCGTTGGGGCTGGTCGGCGCTGATTGGCGCGATCGTGGTCGTCATCGCGGCTGCGTTCATGTTCGTGCCGGCGGCGGCCTACTCCAAAGCCGAGCGGTTCGACCCGTCGCCGACCTTGAACGCTTTCGCGGCTTACCAAATTCGGTGGCCAAGGGAGTACGAGGCCGTCCAGTGGCTTCAGCGGGAGGCGGAACGGGGCTCGGTCATCGTCGAGGCGGTGCCTTTGGGAGCGGACGGACGGCCCCAGGGCGACTACGACCCGTTGGTGAGCCGCATCTCGCGAATCACCGGACTGCCCACCGTTCTCGGCTGGCCCGGCCACGAGCACCAGTGGCGCGGCGACCCGTTCGACCCCATCGCCGAGCGGGCGCGGGACGTGGACACGATCTACCGGGGGCAGGACCTGGTCGAGGCACAGCGCGCTTTGGACCGGTACGACGTGACCTACGTCATCGTGGGAGACCTGGAGCGACGCACCTACGGACCGGAGGTGATGGACCGCTTCGCTGCCTTTATGGACATCGCCTATGAGAATGAAGGCGTAGTAATATACACCAGCCGCGCTTCGTCCTGACCTACCGATGGCATCGAGCGAAACAATCGAACCGCCTCCCGGCCCTGGCCCGGAGTCCACCCCGCCGGAAGGGCCGTTCATCCGTTGGGAGCGGGTCCCGTGGGAGGCGGTCGCCTACCTGGCCCTGATCGCCGTCGCCGTGGCCATGCGCATGTGGGACCTGGGCGCCAGGGCCTATCACTACGACGAGACGATCCACGCGTTCGATAACTGGGTCC
>JACZVB010000078.1 GCA_022572865.1 Chloroflexota bacterium
TACCCGATACCTTCGAAGAGATTATCGATCCCAAGCACACCGCCCTTATAGTCCACGAGTTGCTGAACGACTTCTGCGCCGAGGGCGGCATCCGCGATAAGGAGGGCCGCAGGATTGACGCATCGGAAATCGTACAACCGGTCGCCAAGCTAATCGAGGAGGCCCGAAGGCAGGAGCTTCGGGTCATATACGTCAGGTACACCATGCACGCCGACTACAGCACCATGTCCGATCCGGATATTTGGAAGCATCGTGAGTCTATATTGAAGCCCGATGCTCCCCCTCCACCCGTGGTGGACGGGACCTGGGGGTGGGAGAACCTGGACGAGGTTAAGCCCCAGCCCGGGGACATCATCGTCAGAAAATATAAGGTGGACGCCTTCTTCGAGACTCCCTTGGACGCGCTTCTGCGCTGGAACAGAATCAGGACCATCGTGATCGTGGGAATCGGAGCGGAGGTGGGCATAGTTCCAACAGTGATGCACGCCCACAGTTTAGGCTACTTTTCCGTAGCGGTCAGCGACTGTATTCGGCCTTCGGACCCGGCCCGGGCGGAGGATGCGATGTTGTACATCGGCGACTGGTCCATCATCAAGACCCATACCCAGGTGCTGAATGCGTGGAGGTCTCATACACGCTGAACCGAGGCCGTTTAATAACATTATAAGAACGATGTTTACAGAAGGGCGAAGCCCCTTTGTCGGGGGTCTGGGGGTGTCCCCCAGATATTAATTTCTTCCCCCTTCCTGGCCAGGAAGGGGGAAATGGGGATGGTCGAAAGTGTTATTAAACACTCTCCATGAACCCCAGGGAAAAGAAGCGGTTCCCGGCCCAGCCATCCGACTGTCTAAAAACCGAGGAGCTCGAAGGGGCGGTGGTAGATTATCTCGTCGATCAGTTCCTCGGGTATCCGGGGCAGCTTTACGCCCTCTCCCCATTCGTTGATGTTCTTGAAGGCCTCCACCGCTTCCCCCGTCGACATCACGGGGAAATCTGACCCGAAGAGGATCCGGTCGGTCACCTTGTATTCGATGGCAACCTGGAGCCCGTTGTAAAGCTGCCATTTGCGATGGAAACGGGCGGAGAGATCGGTGAAGACGTTTACGTTCTTACGCATGAGCATCACCGTCTCCTGCATCATGGGCTGGCCAAAGTGGGCCACGATGATGCGCAGGTTGGGAAAGGCCCGGGCAACCTTGTCCAGCAGAAGGGGATTACCCCACTCCAGGGTCCCCTGGGGATCGTAAGCCCCTCCCATGTGGAACATCACGGGCACCTGGAGGTCGTCGGCTATCTCGTACAGCCGCCAGACCTGGGGGGTCCACGGATCGAACCCCTGATAGACGGGGGAGAGCTTCAGCCCCTTCAGGCCCAGTTCTTTGATGCTTCGCTCGAAATCCTTTGCCGCCCCCGGATCATGGGGATCGACCGAGGCCAGGCCTACAGCCCGGCCCGGATACTGGGAGACGTACTCGGCGATGAAATCGTTGGGGACCTGACGGCCTTTGCGGGTAGGTGTATTGATGACGACGAACTTCCGGGCTCCACCATCCACAACGGCCGACTTATGATGCTCCGGCCAGGCATCGCCCCCTATCACCCCATATGCCTTCATGGTGGCCCGGGACTCGTCAGTTACGTACTCAGACGTCCAGCAGTGAGTATGCCAGTCTATCAGCTCACCCGAGTCTGAGGACGCCACCCTGATACCCCCGTTACGAAGCCGCTACCGATTTCATCTTCGCCTCGCCCGATTCTTTGAACAAAGGCATCACCTTGGTGGCGAAAAGCTCCAGGTTTCGGAGGGTCTTCTTTTGAGGCATCCCCGTGTGGGAATAAGCCACAAGCAGGTATTCCAGATTGCATACCTCCTGTAGCTCGTGGACCCTCTCTGCTACGTGGTCCGGGGAGCCAACCAGCAGGTTACGAGGCTCCAGGAAGTCCCAATCCAGCTTTGTGCCGGGCTTAAGCTCTTCGCCCGGGTTCGTAAACACCTCTCTACCCCGGAACGGGTCGTTATAGATGAAGGCGGACATGACCCCTTCCTCGGCATCTCGTCGGGCCTCCTCCATAGAGGAAGCCACATATGTGTGGCGCATTACCGCCTGGCCCTCTCCCAGCTTGAAGGGCCTCCCCTCCCGCTCCGATCTAATCTTTGCGTACAGCTCCATCCGCTGTTTCAACCTGAGTGGCGGAGGCTGCCAGTAACAGGCGTTCAATTCCATCTCTGCGGCGGTGGTGACGGAGCGGTCGGTGGAGACGGTCATCCACAACGGTGGATATGGCTTCTGGTACGGCTTAGGGGTCACCCGCAGCTTTATAACGCGGTCGCCGTCCTGCCATTCGGGGTTGGAGGGGTATAGAGGATGCGAGAAGACCGTCCCGGGTGCTGGAAAGGTGAAGTTGGGGCCCTGGTGGGAGAAGTGCTCCTGGGTCCAGACCTTCTTTACGATCTCTATGATCTCCCGGAACAGCTCCCTATTCTCTTTGTCCTTTCGAGGGTCGGCATTGGGATGGAACTGTGGCCCTTCGTAGGGCCATATGCCCCTGCCGAAACCGACTTCGATTCTACCTTTGGTTAAATTATCCAGGATTGCTAAGTCTTCAGCCAGCCGGATCGGGTGCCACCACACCGCTATGTTGGCCATCTGGCCGATGCGTATTCGGCTGGTCCGGGCCGCCAGGTCTGCGCCCAGCAGGATCGGATTAGGTATGTCCCCCGCTTCGTACGGACCAAAATGATGCTCACCCAGCCAGATGGCGTCATACCCCAGCTCTTCGGCCAGGACTACCTGCTCTCTGAGGTTGTCCAACAGCTGCGCGGGTGTCGTGGCCTCGCCCGCAGAATCCGCCACTGTAGTGAATACTCCAAACCGCATGATGCTCACCTCATTATTCAAAGCTGTGCTTTGATCCTGCCCATCGTTTGCTGAAATCGGTGGACAGCCTAGCTGAATATTCCCATCATAATACTCATCATGTCAATAACATAATCCCTTCTCCCTAGCTGCAAGCATCAAAAAGGCGACCCATGGTGATTTTTTCGATTGTGGCATCCCACGGCCAAGCCGGCTTCACCGGCCCCGCCCCATATGTGATACTACCCTGTGACCGTTATAAATATCCCACCGCAAAACCGAGGTGAGTCATGGACGTTTCCAACCAGTTGTCGATGTCTCTGGGCGAAGCTATATTCACCCAGCGCGCGATCAGGAGGTTAAGGCCCGACCCCATTCCCGACGAGGACATAACCGCCATTCTTAACGCTGCAATCCGTGCCCCAAACGGCGGCAACCTTCAACCCTGGCATTTCATTGTGGTCACGGATGCCAGGCTCCGGTCGGAGCTGGGGACCCTCTATTACGAAGCCTGGTGGGCCAAGCGGAAAGACCAGGGCATCTCCGGCCCCGAGGATATTCCCGCATCCAACAAGATCATGCAGTCTGCGATGCGGTTCGCCGATGAAATCGGTGACGCCCCGGTCCTGATACTTCTGTGCGCGACGGCCAGGGGCCCTGGGCCAATGGCATCCGTGATCCCTGCGGCACAGAATCTTCTGCTGGCCGCTCGGGCCCTGGGTATAGGGGGCACCATCACGACCCTACATCCCCAGGTGGAGGACCGGGTACACGACCTGTTCGATATACCCCAGTCGGCCCAGGTCGTATACTGCATCCCCCTGGGGTACCCCAAGGGGCGGTTTGGAACTACCGACCGGAAGCCGCTTTCAGAGGTATCTTCCTATGACCGGTGGGAGACCTAGCAGCCGAAAGGGCAGCGCTGCTGGGGAACGGTAGCGCAGGTGGCGCGTCCCGTAGGGAATATACAGCACTAAGGCGGGCGATATGACGGAAATTACGACAAGATGGATTCTTTTCTAAAGCAAACCCTGGTCGCAGTCCTAGGCACCATCGACCAGGAAGGCAACCCTCACCTGTCTCCTATCTGGTTCCACTGGGAAGACGGCACTGCGTACATGTTCACAGGCCGCGATTCGGTGAAGTGGCGTCACATAGAGGCACATCCCTACTCTTCCCTGTGTATCGATTGGAGAGAGCCCCCCTACTCCGCAGTGATTCTGAATGGCCCCATCGCCGAGGTCGACCGTCCGGTATACGATCTGGTGCTCTCCATGGCGCTGCGGTACTACGGGGAGAAAAAGGGGCGTGAGTTCGCCGGCAACTACAGAGACAACCCACCAGGTGTTGTAGCCTTCGGCCTGACCCCCCAGCGGATCATCTCCACCCTCAACAGTGTGTAAGCTCTATTCCCAAAACAGAGACCGAGCTATCACCTTCGTTTATGGGGACGGCGGGCAGTAGAGAAGAGCCCCGTGGGGAGCGGGGCGGGAACCACCATCTGGTCAACCAGACGAGCTTGTTATCTCCTTCAGGTTGACGCAGTTCTCCGGTGGCAGCCCCGCCCGCAGCCGGTCGACATTAGCGGCCAGCGCCCGAGCGATCTCGTCGTAGGAAGTGTCGGTAACCCCTCCGACGTGTGGAGTGGCGATGACGTTATAGTCGAATAGCGGGTCCCGGGGGTCGACGGGTTCCTCCCTGAAGACGTCCAGCCCCGCACCCCCCAGCCTCCCGCTGGCCAGGGCCCGGACCAGGGCATCCTGGTCTATCAGGGGCCCGCGGCCTACGTTGATTATGAAGCCCCCCTTCTTGAGCTGGGCCAGCTCCCTCTCGCCGATTATCCCCCTGGTCTCCTCGGTGACAGGTAGCGCTAAGACCAGGAATTCCGACTGGCCCAGGACATAGGCCAGGTCCTCGGGCCCGCCCAGGAAGTCGAGGCCGAGGCGGTCCGCCATCCCGGGGCTGGGGCGCCGCTTAATACCCAGGATACGCACCCCGAACCCCTTTAGCCTCTCCACCAGGGCTTGACCTATGTTGCCCATGCCCAGTACCCCCACCGTCTTGCCCCTGAGGCCTATGCCCAAGGGCGACCCCCACACCCCCTTGTCCAGGTTCTCCCTGGCCAGTGGATATCTTCGGGCCAGGGCCAGAATGAAGAAGATAGCGTGCTCAGCCACCGACACCGCATTGCTGGTGGCCAGAGAGCCGGGCACGTTGGCAACGTAGATCCCCTTCCTGGTGGCGGCGGCCACATCAACCCCCTCCAGCCCCACCCCGAACTGGTGCACCATCCGGGCCGAGGTGACGTCGATGGCCCTGGCGTCCACCTTGAACATCGCTGGAATCACCACGTCGATCTTGGGCAGGTAGTCCCAAAGCCGGGAGTAGGGACAGAGGGTTATCTCGTCTTCAGGCAGGTGCTTTCGCAGCATCGCCACCACGTGCTGGAACGAGTCGCCGCAAATGAGGATTTTCACACTGCAGGCACCTCATAAGAGTTAGGAGTAAAGAGTGAGGCCAAAGGGCTCTGGCCCGCTACCCCAGGCCGTAGAGCTCGATGGCGTTGGCCCCCAGGATCATGTCCTTGGCCTCATCGGACAGCGACCGGATATTTTCCTTAAGCTCCCCAAGGGCCCCCACGTCGCCTTCGGTATGTGGGTAATCAGAGCCCCAGAGAAAGCGGTCCTGGCCCACGAACTCCACCGTATGGACCGCGGTGCTCTCGTCCGGGTCCAACACTATCCAGCACTGTCGCTTAAAATATTCGCTGGGCCTCATCTTCATCGGGGTGGTGAACCCCACCTTGTTGAACAGGCTGTCCATCCTATCCAGCCAGTATGGGAGCCATCCGGCCCCGGTCTCCACCACCACCAGTTTGAGCGTGGGAAACCTGTCGAACAGGCCCCCCTGGAACAGGCTGGTGAAGGCCATCAGCACGTCACCCATGTCCGTGACCAGGAACCACCAGAAGGGCGATTCATAAGACTTGGGATAAAGGTTGCCGCCCGCTCCGTTCACATTACCCGTGACGTGGAGGCTGACCGGAATCCCCATCTGCTGGGCCTCGGCCCAGAACGGGTCGTAATGCGGCTCGCCGTAGGGGGGCCCATTGAAGGGAACAACCGGCGGATAGGCCCCTTTCATGCCCAGATCGGCGGTGCGCTTCAGCTCCTTCACCCCCTCCTCCACATCGAGTAGAGAGATGTGGGCCACGGGCAACAGCCGGTCCGGATAGTCGGCGCAGAAATCGTGTATCCAGTTGTTGTAGGCCCGGGTGTATGCAGCCGAGAGCTCTGGGTCTCGGCAGTCCTGGGTCCAGTCCAGCCCCAGAGATGGATACAGGAGGGTTGCATCGACCCCCTCCATGTCCAGCCACCTGGCACGCTCGTGGGGGTCCCTGGCCGGGGGAGCCATCTCCCTGGCCTCATCGTAAGGCACGGCCCCTGGGGTCAGGAAGTGCTCCAAGTCCTTGCGCCCCGAGCCCGCGATGTTGGACAGCATCCCACCCCTGACACCCGTGGCCGGCTTGCCATCGACCTCCAGGTACTCCAGCCCCTGATCGTCCTTCTTTATGCACATGGCCCGGCCTCGATACCGGGGCTCCAGGTAGTTGGCCCACAGGTCGCCGGGCTCGAGGATGTGGCTGTCGGCGTCTATCACCCTGCTGGTCATGAGAGCGCTCCTCCTGAGAACTTCGAGTCCCTCCTTAGCGGCCCCCACCGGAGAGACTCGAGGGGCTGCTGGATGAAGCCTATGGTAGGAATCTCCCCACTGGTTGTCAACGCCGGATACAGCTTCCCCATTGAGAGAGTGCAGAGGGGCAGAGCCCCCGCTCGTGGTGAGCTTGCCTGTCTTGATCCTTCCTGCGTGGGAAGGATCAAAGGGAGTTC
>JACZVB010000079.1 GCA_022572865.1 Chloroflexota bacterium
GGGCCTAGGTATCGACCTCCCCATGTCACCGGCGAGCGGCACTAATCTCGCCACCATTAAGAACCTTCACGCGCGCCGTCTCTTCGATCCCATCGCCTCCCGATACGATCTCTTGCTGGAGGCCCTTACCCTTTTCCAGAACAGTCGCTGGAGGCGCTTCCTCATCTCCCGGCTCCACTTGGAGCCCCACCATCGCGTCCTGGACCTTTGCACAGGCACAGCGGGAGTGGCTGTGGCGATGGCGCGAACGCGCCGCTGCTCTGTGGTGGGTGTAGACCTGAGCGTAGGGATGCTCGTGCGTGGCCTGCAAAGGGTACGTGCCGAGGGGCTGGAACACCGGATAAGCCTGGTGCTGGGAAATGCAGAGACCCTCAGTTTCTCCGACGGCCAGTTCGATGCGGCGGCCTTCACCTACCTGCTGCGCTATGTCGATGACCCCCAGGCCACCATATCGGAGATAGCCCGGGTGGTGAAACCTGGGGGCAGAGTAAGCTCCCTGGACTTCTACGTGCCGCCCAACCCGGCCCTCAGGTCTCTGTGGCACTTTTACACCCGGTGGGCACTTCCCCTGGCTACCAGGCCTGTCTCACCGGGCTGGCGCTACGTGGGACGGTTCCTTGGTCCAAACATCTCCTCTTTCTACCACCGTTGTACACTAGAATGGCTGCTGGCCGCATGGAGAGGGGCCGGCATGGTGGATGTACAGGCCAGAACATTGACCTTTGGTGGCGCAGTGGTGATGTGGGGCACCAAAACCCGGTAGATAATTATCGAGTGGCCCGTTCTCTTTCACTGGACAGGTTTTCAGGGGCCGGGTCTTCAGGATCATCAGGCACGGGGAGGGTTGAGCGATGGAAACGACCACTAAACCGGCCTTCTATACCCTAACGTGGGGTCGCTGGGGAGATTACCTTTCCCTGCTGCATCTGCCCTACACTGTCTGGCACCTCAGCTATGTCGTACTGGGCGCCGCCGTGGCCCCGACGGTGCACCTGGACAGGCTGGGATGGTCCGTGCTTGCCTTCTTCCTGGCCACGGGCATCGGGGCTCACGCCCTGGACGAGCTGCGTGGACGCCCGCTGAGGACCCGGGTCCCCGGATGGTTCCTCGGCGTGTCTGCAGCAGCTGCCATAGGCGCTGCAATGGGCCTGGGGGCGGTGTTCAGTATCAGGGAATCTTCGTGGTTCTTCCTGTTCATCGGGGTCGGGGCCTTCATGGTCGTGGCCTACAACCTGGAGCTTTTCGGGGGGCTTTTCCACAACAGATACTGGTTCGCCCTGGGCTGGGGTGTCTTTCCCATGGCCACAGGTTACTGGGTGAACGCCCAGGAGATCTCCTTTGCCGCTGTCCTGGTGGGGATGGCCTGCTTTCTCCTCAGCCTGGCCCAGTGGTCGCTGAGCAAGAGCGTTCGAATGCTAAGGCGCTCCGCCAGGAAAGTGGAGGGCATCATCGTCTTGAACAACGGGGAGGTTGTGAAGCTGGATCGAGAGTGGATGGTTGCGGCCCCGGAGGCAGCCCTCCAGCTAATGAGCATGACTATGGCGGCGCTCTCCGCAGGCCTGCTTCTGAGCAGGGTCTAACGATGGGCGCTAGGCCTTATTGACGGGGCTTACTACCGATGCTAGGATTTAGCCCGATTCTCAGGCGTCGGTAACCAGGAGAGCCCTTGTCCCCCAAGAAAGCCCTAGAGGATGCCCAGGTGGGTGACAACATCGGGCCCCACCGATACAGGCTGACCGAGGAACTGGCACGTTTTGCAGCATCTAATGTGGGGCTGGATGAGTTCGAAGTCGACGCCTCGGGCAGCCCGATCGCTCCAAGCTGTGTGACCGATAACGATTACGCTCTGGCGTGGATGAAGCAGTTCACCGCCAGAGAAGCGGTTCACACCAAGGCGGAGCACCATTATCTGAGCCCTCCCATCATCGGCAGTGACCTGGTGGTCACTGGGAGTGTAACCGATAGATACAACAAGAGGGGAAAGGATTTTCTGGTGTTCGAGACGGTTACCCACGACGGGGATGGGCGAGAGATAGTGAGGAGCAGGAACACCCTGCTAATCGATCTATGATAGGCAGGGGTGTACGGGAAGGTAGAGATGTCCATATCAGTCAGTGACCTGAAACCGGGGTTCAGCCTAGTGGATACCAAGACCATCTCCACCGAGGAGGTCCTCTCTTTCTGCAGGCGGGAGAGGGAGTTGGAAGGCCGTCCCATCGACCAGAAAAACATCCACACCGACGAGGAGGTGGCCCGCTCCTTCGGGTTGCGGGGTGTGGTCGCCCCCGGCGTCCAGACCATGCCTTACATCTGGGACCTGCTTCGAGAGGCGTTCGGGGAGCGCTGGACCCGGGGCGGCAAACTGGCTGTAACTTTCACCAACATGGTCTGCGGCGGCGACACTCTTACCACTCAGGCCGTGGTCAGGGAGCCGGCCGAGAACGAACCCACCAACAGGTTGTATCTGGACACCTGGATGGAGAACCAGCGAGGGGAAAAGGTAATAGTGGGGAAGGCCAGCGTACCCATCGATTGAGGAGTCCCGATGTTCCCTAAAGCCTTGGACGGGATCAGAGTGCTGGACCTGAGCCAGGGCGTATCAGGTGGCTATTGCACCAAGCTTTTCGGCAGTCTGGGCGCCGAGGTGATAAAGGTGGAGGACCCGTCCCAGGGAGACATCTCCCGGCGGATGGGCCCCTTCTTTGAGCACCTGCCCAATGGGGAGACCAGCGCCACTCACCTCTACCTGAACACCAGCAAGAAGAGCATCACCCTCAATCTGAACACCACCTCGGGGACCGAGACCCTCAAGAGGCTGCTGGTCTCTGCGGATGTGCTGGTGGAGAACTTCCAGCCGGGAGTGATGGCCTCCATGGGCCTGGACTACCCACAGGTGGAGTCCTTAAACCCCAGGCTGGTAATGGCCTCAATTACCTACTTCGGCCAGACGGGCCCCTACAAGAGCTACAAAGGCAACTCCATGGTGGGCTTCGCCGTCACGGGCCAGATGCACATGACGGGGGACCCCGATAAGGAACCCCTGGTTGGAGCAGGTTATCAGCCGGAGTATCAGGCGGGACTCCACGCCTATGATGCCGTCCTGGCAGCCCTATACTGGCGAGAGACCAGTGGCAAAGGCCAGCACATAGACGTCTCCGTCATGGAGGCTATGGCCTATTATCACGAATTCGCCATCACCACCTGGACCCACGTCAAGGCCCTGAGCATCAGGGCCGGAAACAACTATCCCGTAGGCAACCATCCCCTGACCATCTACCCCTGCAAGGACGGTTATATCTCCATTTCTTGCGTGACGCCCCGTCAGAGCGAGAGCCTGTTTCTGCTCATCGAGAGGCCGGACCTGATCGACGATCCCAAACTGGGGACCGGCACCTCTCGCTGGGAAAACAGGGATGAGTTCGACGAGATCATCCTGCCATGGCTGATGGAACGCACCATGGATGAGATAGTGACCGCCGCCCAGGACCTGCGGATCCCCTGCACCTATGTCCCGACCTTCGGCCAGCTCTTCCAGGACAGCCAGCTGAAGGCCAGGGATTACTGGGTGGCCCTCGAGCACCCCCTTGTAGGACGGCATACCTATGCCGGAGCCCCCTTCAAGATGGACCAGACCCCGATGCAGGTGACACGGGCCCCCCTGCTGGGAGAGCACAACGAGGAGGTCTACTGCGGCGACCTGGGATGCAGCAAAGAGGACCTTGTGAGATTACGAGAGAGGAACATCATCTAGGTGCGGCGCGGAACACCCAACGGCATCGGAGGAGAAAAACTGTGACTGAGATGGCCCTTGCCGGGGTGCGGGTGCTGGACCTGACCAGGGGCTGGTCGGGGCCCATCGGCGCGCGGTTCATGGCGGACCTGGGGGCCGAGGTTATCAAGATAGAGTACCTCACCGACCGGGGAATGGCCTCCGTGGAAACGCCAAAGGACCCGACGGATTTCGCCATCGTGTGCCACGCCGCCTATCCCGACAACGACCCGGGAGAGGACCCCTACAACCGATACGGCCCTTTCAACGAGTACAATCGCAACAAGATGAGCCTGACCCTCGACCTGACCAACCAGAGGTGCAAGGAGGCCTTTCTCACCCTGGTCTCCATCTCTGATGTGGTTATCGAGAACTACAGCCCCCGGGTGATGGCCAACTTTGGCCTGGACTATCAATCGCTCAGGCTAGTAAACCCGTCGATTATCTTTATCGCAATGCCGGGCTTCGGCATGACGGGTCCCCACCGGCACCACGTGAGCTACGGCACCAACATAGAGCCCACCGCCGGCCTCTCCAACTTGATTGGGTACCCGGGAGCGACGCCCTACAAGTCGGGGGAGGCATACCCCGATCCCAACGCCGGCCTTCATGGGGTGGCCGCAGTGCTGACCGCCCTCTTCTACAGGCGTCGGACCGGCATGGGCCAGTTCATAGACCTGTCTCAGAACGAGGCAGCGGTAGGCCTCATAGGCGAGGCCTTACTGGCCTTCGATATGAACAATGAGGAACCTGTGAGAATGGGCAATCGCCATCCGTATCACGCTCCCCACAATACCTACCGGTGCAAGGGGGAAGATAGCTGGGTGACCATAACCGTCACCAACGACCAGGAGTGGCAGTCCCTATCTGATCTCATGGGGAATCCGTCCTGGGCTCGAGAGGAGAAGTTTGGAGACCAGCTAAGCCGGTGGCAGTACCAGGACGAGCTTGATGAGCACATCTCGCGGTGGACCTCGGGGCGGGACTGCATGGAGGTGATGCACACCCTGCAGGCGGCGGGCGTGACGGCGGCGGCGGTATATACCAACCGGGACATCGTGGAAGACCCCCATCTGAAAGAGCGGGGATATTTCCAGGAGATCCCCCACCCCAGGACGGGGCCCACACTCTTTTCCGGGGTGCCCGTCCTCCTGTCCAAGACCCCGGGCGCCCTTAGAACCCACGCCCCCATGATGGGGGAGCACAACGACTTCCTGCTCCGGGACCTGGTGGGGCTGGGGGAGGAGGAGGTATCGGGGCTGAAGGCGCAGAAGGCCGTCGTCACCCACCCCCCCGAGGCGCACGTGGGGCCGCCCTACTAGAGTTGAAAGGGCCTCTCCAGTCTAGCCGTGGGCATACTATCCTTCGTCGTCGGCGTGGTCTTCTTCATCGTCGGTGTGGTCTTCTTCGTCATCCGCATGGCCCGCGTCGTCGGCGCCCAGAAGCTCCTCGATCTCATGCTCCGCATTTTCGAACTCAAGCCCTTGAATGGCGTCCAGGATGGCCTGGGCCTGTTGGGCCTGGTCCTCCGTAGCGACCTCCAGGAAGTGGGCCAGGTGGTGAGAAGCCCCTTCGGCATCTTCGACCCTGATTCCGGACAAGGCCACCTGAAGGTGCATCTGTCCTACGGATAGGTCCTGCTCTGCTGTGCCCGCCAGCATGTCCTGGATGCCGTGAGTGCCATCGTGGACCTCACCCTCCTTCAACTGTTGGAGGACCTCCTGCATCCGGACAAGGTGGGCACCTTGAACCAGTCCAATGATGTGCTCTACGTGGTGAATGCCCTCGATTATCTCACCCTCTTCCAGGGAAAGAAGGGCCATCCAGTGATGAAGCGCTACCTCCCTGCCAACGTCTACCTCTCGCATGTGCATATGCTCTGCCGGAAGGCTGGCGATAAACTCGGCAATCTGCTGCAGTTCTTCATTTGTAATCTTGTCGGGGGGGAATGGTGGCATAACGCCGACAGGGGCCCTGGCCTGTCTTTTCACGATGGCCGCACTGTGACCCGGCAGGGCCGGGGCTATGGCCGTGCCCTGGGCGTCCTGACCGTGGCAGACGGAACAGCCTTTGGATACGAATAACTTTTGGCCCTGCTCTTGAATAGTAGGCATGGCTGTCGGAGGGACGGGAGTTGTAGTGTCTGGGACCGTTGTACGGGGTGGACACGGTGTTGGCACTAAGATACCGCGCTCGAGCACCCAGCATTCACTGAGCGTTGGGGTTGATCCACCGCCGCAAGCCGCCAGAATCACAAAAAAGATAAGCCCACTAACAAGAATGCAGATCCTCTTCACATCGTACCTCTCTCGCCGCCAGTAATCTCTCTACCTTCTTCTATTCCCCCCACTCCGCAGTAACAGTAGCTTGATACGACCGCTGATCTTCCGACCACCAAGTCTTGATAAACTCCAGAATCTCCCTGATCTCCTCCATTGTGAGTTTCTTACCAAAGGCCGGCATTTGTCCGCGTTCGTCAGAAACTTTGAACCCCCCGGTTGTGATCCGGATCAGCTGTTGGTCCGGATGATGCCAGGTGTGGCCGGTCTCGTCGTGGGGTGGCGCCGGGAACCCCCCGGTCGGGAGAGGGATTTGCCAATTCGGCTGTCCCTCCAAGTCGGCGCCGTGACAGGAGGCGCAGTTTTCTGTGTAGACCATTGCTCCCAACGCTAACTGCTCCGCGTTTAACGAATCGGCCCCGACGACGATTTCCGTGCCATCCCTCCAAAAGGCTACACCCACGCCGAGTGCAATGGCAGCGACGATGCCAATAACGATGATTCCGATTAGCTTACGCAGGGTCGCCGCGAGCCTGCGTTCGACACCATCCCCTGTCACGGGAGCGCCCCCTGACCCGAAAGAGTTGTTGATGGCAGTCTATGGAAGCTCGTTGGGCGAGTCTAATGGCCTGTCCGGGCACTCGCCGGTCATCGGCCCGAATGGCCCCTTGTG
>JACZVB010000080.1 GCA_022572865.1 Chloroflexota bacterium
TGCCAGCCGCTCCAGGGTCGTATCGGCCCTGGGCTGCTCATCCCGGTCCACAACCACGGGGTCGCCCCTGCGTTGGGTCACAGAGATGGGCACTATCTGGTCCTTGAATCGCCCCTCTTCTATAGCCCTTATCGCGCGCTGGTGGCTCATCACGGCCATCTGGTCCTGCTCTTCTCGCCCCACCTCAAACTTCTTGGCTATGTTCTCCGCCGTCACGCCCATATGGTAGTGATTCACGGGACAGCTGAGGCCTTCGACCAGCGAGTCCTCAGTCACGCCATTGCCCAGTTTCAGCCCATCCCACCTTATGTTTCGCAACACGTATGGGGCCTGGCTCATGTTCTCCGCGCCTCCGGCCACCACGATATCCGCCTCTCCGGCCCTTATGAACTGGGCGGCTACGTTGATAGCCTCCAGGCCCGAGGAACACTGCCGGTTTATGGCTATGGCCGGCACCTCATCTGGGATGCCGGCTTTCAGGGCCGCCAGCCGGCTGGAATAGCCGTTCTCAGATGCCTGAAGGGCCGTGCCCATAAATACATCGTCTACCATGGCCGGGTCGATATCGGCCTTCTCCAGAGCGGCCTTTATGGCCGCTGCGCCTAGCTCCGACGCCGAGTAGTCTTTAAAGGCCCCCCCAAACTTACCTACAGGTGTCCTGGCCCCACTAACGATAACCGCCCTAGTCATGATTCCTCCTTTTCCCCGGGGCATCCTTTCCCACGGGGGTATCAACCATTGTCGAGCCGACGGTGCAACCTGTCAAGACGGCCTTTTTAAGGCGTCGCCAACTTGGGTACAATAGACCTATGCCCAGAGCCCCCTGGCGATACATACTACCCGCCGATCTGGACGCATTCTACGCATCGGTGGAGCAGCTGGACAACCCCGCATATCGAGGATTGCCCCTGGTGGTGGGTGGTTCCGTCTCGGGGCGGGGGGTGGTGGCGGCCGCGTCCTACGAGGCCCGCAAGTTCGGCATCCACTCGGCCATGCCCATGCGGACCGCCGTGAGGCTGTGCCCGGAGGTTGTCCAGGTCCTGCCCCGGTTCAGCCGCTATCGAGAGGCCTCAGACCTGGTAATGGGGATCTTCCACCGTCTGACCCCTCTGATAGAGCCGTTGTCCCTGGACGAGGCCTACCTGGATATCAGCCGCCAGGTGCCCTCCGACATGCTGGAAGAGGTGGCCGGTGGGCTGAAGGCAGCGGTCAGAGAGGAAACGGGCCTGGTGATAACCGTCGGCGGCGGGACTTCAAAGACCATTTCCAAGATCGCCTCTCAGCTTGCCAAGCCCGACGGCTTGATGTTGATAAAGCCGGGTGACGAGAGGAGCTTTCTGGACCCGCTGGACGTTGATCTTCTCTGGGGAGTGGGGCCCAAGACCGCCGAGGTTCTCAAACATCATCGCGTCAAGACCATCGGGGAGCTGGCCGACTGCGACCTTGTATGGCTCAGTCGCACCTTTGGCAAGCGAGGCCCGGAGCTGAAGGAGCGAGCCTCGGGCCTGGAACAGGACCTGGTCGAGCCCTTCAGGGAGACCAAGTCCGTCAGCTCCGAGGTTACCCTGCCCCAGGATGTCGGCGAGCGGTCGGTTCTGGAGGAAAAGATGGAGGAGCTGGCCCGGGAGGTGGCCGTCAGGCTGCGCAAGGAGGAGCTGCGGGGCAAGACCATATGGGTGAAGCTGCGCCTGGCGGACTTCACCACCTTCACCAGACAGCAGACCTTCAACAGCGCCACGGACGATGCTGAGACCATCTTTCGCGTCGCCCGAGACCTGATGAGGCGGGAGCTGCGGCCCGGGCTAGAGTTCCGTCTGCTGGGAGTTGGCGTTACCAACTTCCAGGGATCTTCCCAGCTCACCATGTTCCCTACCGAATAGCTGGCCCCGTGTGCAGGTTTTGAAATAATAATCTCAACGTGGGGTTAGCTAGCTGTCGGTTCGATGAATAACGTTCCCTTTTGTCACCCCGATGCCGAGTCGGGGTCTAGGTTCTTCATCCCGATAGATCCCGAATATCGGGACAAGCTCACGACGAACGGGAAATGTAACTTCTTCCGTTCGTGGTGAGCTTGTCGAACCACCTTTTGAGATAATTTCTAAGTGCTATCCGATGTACGGGCTCACAAGCAGGGCTGACACGGACCCGTGAATACCCTGGGCCGCTGCTGTATAATCCAGGCCAGCCACTGGGATACCCCTTCGTAAAGGAGAACAGCCATGCCCTTCGGTTGCACCATCCCCAACAGGGGCGATCTTGCGACCCCGGAGAACCTTCGCATGATGGCCCTGCTGGCCGAAAGCCTGGGCTACGATTCCGTCTGGGTCAGCGACCATATAGTCATCCCCACCAGCATAGCCCCCCTTTATCCGTACAGCGACTCGGGGGAGCTGCCCTTCGACCCATCCTCCCCCTACTGCGAGGCTTTGACCACGCTGGCCTACCTGGCAGGTTCGACTCAGCGCATCCGCCTCGGGACCCATGTCCTTGTCCTGCCGTACCGCAATCCTTTGCTAACGGCCAAGATAGTCTCCACCCTGGACTATATTTCGGGGGGTCGGGTTATCCTGGGAATCGGCGCCGGCTGGATGGAGGAGGAGTTCCAGGCCATGGGGTCACCGTCCTTCTCTGATCGGGGCTCCGTTACCGACGAATATATCGAGCTGTTCAGGGAGCTCTGGACCAAGGATGACCCGGTGTTCGAAGGGAAGCACTACCAGGTATCGGGGTTCAAGTTCTCGCCCAAGCCCCTGCAAAAGCCTGGCCCGCCCATATGGGTCGGGGGCCACAGCGGACCGGCCATGAGGCGAGCGGCCCGGCTAGGCGATGCCTGGCTCCCCATAGGCCTCAGGGGCACCGCAGGCCTGGAGCCCGACGAGCTTCGAGTGAAGATCGAAAGGCTTCGAGAGATGACGGAGAAGGCGGGCCGTGACCCGGGAGCGGTGCAGGTCTGCTTCAGCAGTGAAATCGCCTTCGCCGACGGGGCCTCCGCCGGTGGCCGGCGGCTCCTAACGGGGAGCCCTCAGGAGATCGCCGAGGACCTGGGGCGCTACCGAGACGCCGGCGTGGACTACTTCCTCTTCTCCTTCAGGACAGGCAGCCTTGGAGAGATCTTGGAGTCGATGGAGCGCTTCGCCCGGGAGGTCAGGCCCCTGGTCTCGATAGGATAGCGATATAGGTGAAGCCATTGCTCACGTACTGGTGGGCGAATCTGGTCGGCCAGTGTTCCCTCGGAACGAATCACTAGCAGGCTGATGAAAGATGGGGTGTGTCCCGACGCCGAGTCGGGACCAGGAGTTTGATCCCGACTTGTCCTGATACTCGGGACTTGTCGGGACTCAAACATAATTTCTTCCCCCTTCCTGGCCAGGAAGGGGGTCAGGGGGATGGTCGAAAGGGTTTTTCAGCACTCTGCTAGGCGTCACTGCCACCCGACGCCCGCACCCTTAAAGTCCTCAGCCTGTTGAGGGCGGCGGCCAGCTCCTGGGGCCGGAAGTAGACCAGGTCGCCTGGATGGGACATGGGCGATAGTACGTCCAGCCCCTTCTCCTTCACATCTCTCTCGATCAGGTCAATCAGCTCCCTGAGGCTCACGGCTTCCCCGGCCATATGCCGGTCCAGGCCGTAGGCCAGGGCAAACCCTATGGCCGTCACCTGGCCGTCCTCTATCAGCTGCTCCACGCAGGAGAGGTCGATCTCCTGGTTGCCGAATGCCAGGGCCCGGGTCCCCCGGGCTTTCAGGTATGCCTGCCTGCGCCCCTTGCTGGGGTCGATGCTCTGGGGAACGAGTATTCGGGGCTCGATTGCCCTGAACTCCTTTTCACCCTCGGTTAAACGGCCCGTGGGGTATTGCCTGGCGATGGCCCGGGCCTCCTCCGTGACCTCCTGGGGCCTGTAGTTCACCATCGAGATCACCGTATTCGCCACCTCGAAATAGTCGCCGGAGCCCCCCATGACCATTACCGTAGACACCTTGTGGTCACGGAACAGCCTTCCCACCTGGTCCACGAAGGGAGTTATCGGCTCGTTCCTCTTCTCCACCAGGGCCTGCATGCGCCGGTCCCTGATCATGAAGTTGGTGGCGGAGGAGTCTTCATCCACCAGCAGAAGCTTGCTGCCGGACTCAAGGGCCTCCACGATGTTGGCTGCCTGCGAGGTAGAGCCGCTGGCGTTAGCCGTGGAAAAGGACCGGGTGTCCCCGCCCCCCGGCAGCTCGCCTATGAAGGACGAGATGTCTACACCGACCACGCTTCTCCCATCCTCGGCCCGTACCTTCACCGCCGTTGGGAGGGTGACCACCAGTTCCCGGCCGTCCCCCGGCACGTGGTTATAGACGCCCCTTTCCAGTGCTCGTAGCAGGGTGGACTTGCCGTGGAATCCTCCGCCCGCGATAAGGGTGACACCCTGGGGGATCCCCATTCCCGAGACCCGGCCTTTGTTGGGCAACTCCATCTCGACGACGAGGGACTTTGGTGACTCGAATGCTACGGCCCCTTCGAGAGGCCGGTCGTCCACCCCGCTCCTGCGGGGCAGCACACTTCCACTGGCGATGAACGCGACCAGCCCCCGGTGGGCAAGCTGACCCCTGAGGGCGTCGGCGTCCTCGCTGGCCTCCACATGATTCCGAAGCAGCGTCGGGTCGAGGCTTTTGTAGAGCAGAGAGGACTGGACCAGCAGGGGCAAGGCCCGCAGAAGCATCTCTTCGGCCTCGCCCCCCAGCACCCTTCGTCCGGCGGCCGGGAGGCCGACGAAGAAGCGCATCTCCACGTACCGTTCGTCGACCTGGCAGGCGCTTCGCTCCAGGACCTCCTGGCCCGGCGCATCGACCATGAACTCGCCGCTTCTTCCCGTGCCCCTCCCCTCCGACGCCCCGCGGAGACCCCTGTGGAAAGCCCTCACCAGGAAGTCCCTCAGGGCCACCTCCCTGGACCTGCCGGCGTAGCTGTCCTCGGGAAACCGGGCCAGTTGCTGGGGGACCTGTACCCGGAAGCGGCTGGGAGCGGCGAAGGGATCGGCCTGCACGTGGTCGACGTAGAGGACGAACCCCGAAAAGTCGAACCTCTGCCCCTCCAGGGCCTTGTAGGCCTTGTAGCCCCGGGTGTCGATGCGGCGGAGTATGGATTGAAGCCTCTGCATGTAGTATGGCCCCGGAAGGCCGGCGCATTCGGCGGTTACAGGCCCTGCCGGTCCAGCCAGCCCAGAACCGCCCTGTTGAATCCTTCGGGATTATCCTGATTTATCTGGTGGCCGCCCTTGAGAAGAACAAGCTCCGCGTTGGGCAGCGCCCCGGCTGTGGCCTCGGCGTCGGCTACCGGGAAGATCTCGTCCTCGGTCCCGTGGATCACCAGGGCAGGGACCTGCACCCGTTTCAGCTCCTCCAGCCTTTTGGGAAAGGGAACATCGTAGCCTGGCAGTCCCTTGTAACCTCTGGCGGTAGCGCTGACTATGATGGCCCCTTTCAGCAAGTGGGGATACCTGACCATCAACTCGATGGTGAGCATTCCACCGAATGAGACCCCACCGATGATGGCGCTGTCCAGGCCCAGGGCCTCCATGAAGGCCCGGTGGTCCTCGACCCAGAGGTCGTGGGTATTGGGAAGGCCCTTGGGCTCCGACCTGCCGCAGCCCCGGCGGTCATAGCGGATGAGCCGGTAGCCCTTGGAGATGGCCTCCAGTTGAGAATCGTACGCCGAGATATCCTCGAAGCCTCCGTGGGCCAGGATGACGGGGGTACCCCGACCCTCCTCCTCGTAGTACAGTTGTAATCCGGGAATCTGGGCAATAGGCATAGCGGTCCCCCCACACCTTTTCATTTCGATAAGAATATGAGAAAACTATAGCAACCTTGGGGGACTGGTGGAAGAGGAGGATTCTCGACGACAGCGATACATTGCATGGAGAGAGATTATGACCGAACAGGATGTCCGGCGTCTGCCTGAAAATGTCCGTCCCATAAGCTATCGCCTGTCCCTCAGGCCCGACCTGGGCAGCTCTACCTTCAGGGGAGAAGAGTACGTGGACATACAGGTGATGGAGCCCAGCGATAGCATCACCCTGAACGCCGCGGAGCTCAAGTTCATCGACGCCCACCTGATGCAGGGGATGAAGGCGTTTCCGGCAAAGGAGATCAAGCTGGACGAGGAAAGTGAGACCGTCACCCTATCTTTCGACAGGGAGGTGCCCCCCGGCCCGGCTACCCTGGTCGTCAAGTTCTCCGGTGTCCTGAACGATCAGCTCAGGGGCTTCTACCGGAGCCAGTATACCGACCCCAATGGTGATGAGAGGTTCCTGGCTACCACTCAGTTCGAGGCCACCGACGCCCGGAGGGCCTTTCCCTGCTGGGACGAGCCGACCCTCAAGGCCACCTTCCAGGTTACCCTGGTGGTGCCCTCGGACCTGACCGCTATCTCCAATACTCAGGTCACCAATGTGATCGATCTCGGCGACGGCCACAAGGCGGTGAAATTCGCCGAGACCCCCAGGATGTCTACCTATCTGCTGGCCTTCGTCGTGGGAGACCTGGCCAGCGTGGAGGCCACCGCTCCCGGCGGGACCCGGATGCGGGTCTGGGCCACCCGGGGCAATGAGGAGCTTGGCCGCTTCGCTCTGGACACCTCCCTACGGCTCCTGGACTACTATAACGACTATTTCGGGATCCCTTACCCCCTGGACAAGCT
>JACZVB010000081.1 GCA_022572865.1 Chloroflexota bacterium
TGACTCTAATCCCCTTCTTAGCGTACTCAAGGGCCGCATTCTTGGTGATCCCTATAACGCCATGCTTGCTGGCAACGTAGGCCATTAGGCCGTCGGCCCCTACCAGGCCGTTGATAGACGCCGTGTTCACGATAGCGCCGCTTCCCTGTCGCAGCATGTGGGGAATCTCGTGCTTTATGCACAGCCACACACCCGTCAAGTTGACGCTGATGACCCGGTTCCACTCCTCAAGAGTGTAATCAGTAGTCATTGGCTTGCCGCTCTCGGCGACGCCGGCATTGTTGAAGGCACAGTCCAGTCTGCCGTAGGTCTCGACTGTCCTGGCGGTCATGGCCTCCACTTCCGACTCTATGGTCACGTCAGCCTGGACAAAGCTTCCCTGAACTCCAACCTCCCCTAACAGGTCCAACGTTTCCCGTCCGCCCCGGGCATCCACATCGCTGACCATTATCTTCGCCCCCTCCCTGGCCAGCACCAGGGATGCCGCCCTCCCGATTCCTGAGCCGCCCCCAGTAACCAGGACGACTTTGCCTTCCAGAATGCCCGCCATATCTTCACCTCCTGGGGCCCTGCCCCTCGATCCGAATTGCTGATCTCATCACCTTGTGCAGCAAAGACTCTTTCACCACCCGCCTTTGGTACAATGTAGCTGGCCTACAGCTAGTTTCACGAAAGGCGCCTGGCAATCCCGATTCTCAATAGTCGTACTCTGACTGAAAACGTCCCCGTTCTCTTTGTCCCACTGGGACATGGCTGCCACGGGGCCGGGTGGTTTAGATCATGAGCCCCGGCCCTCTCCAACGGCCCGAGCTGATCACCGATGCCCCTGGCCTTGTGAGGGTCGTCGAAGCGCTGCTGAAAGAGGGTTGTATAGCCCTCGACACCGAGTCCGATGGCTTCCACCGCTATCCCGAGAAGATCTGCCTGGTGCAGTTGGCCTCTCAGGACCGTGTATATATTGTGGACCCCCTGGCCATCGGGGACATGATGCCCCTGGAGCGCCTTCTGGCCGACCGGCGGGTCGAGAAGGTGATACACAGCGCCGAGAACGATCTGCGAATCGTGGACCGCCACTGGGGTTACCGCATCTTTAACCTGTACGACACCAGCGTCGGGGCCCACTTCCTCGGAATGGAGCGACTTGGTCTGGGGGCCATAGCGGAGGAGTTCCTTGGTGTGCAGCTGGATAAAAGCAAGAAGCTCCAGCGGGCCGACTGGAGCCTTCGGCCCCTCTCCGACACGGCCATCGATTACGCCGCAGCCGACGTGGCCCACCTGGTGGCGCTGCGGGATGCGCTGGCCCGGCGTATTGAGGCCCTGGGCCGTGCGGAGTGGGTGGCGGAAGAGTTCGAGCGCATAGAGGAGGTGCGCTACATACCTCCCGAACAGCCTGAGCTGTCCTTCCTGTCCATCAAGGGAAGCTCCGCCCTGGATGGGCGAGGCCTGGCCCTCCTCCAGGAGCTGGCGTCATTTAGAGAAGGGGTGGCGTTGCGCCAGGGCCGTCCTCCCTTCCGGATATTGCCCAACACCACGCTCCTGTCCATCGCCGGCGACCCGACTGTAGACCTATCACGGGTGCCAGGCCTGGGAAACAACAATCTGCGGCGATTCGGTGCGGGGCTGAAGTCGGCGATACGCAAGGGTCTGGCCTCTCCGCCGGTAAAACGCCCACCATTCCGCCTCTCTCACCAGCCCCGACCATCGGTTGCTCAGGTCCGGCTAGCCAAGGAGCTACGCTCCTGGCGGACTGAGGAAGGGAAGCGCCTCTCCCTGGACCCCGCCCTAATATGGCCTGCTGCAAGCCTGGACCGTCTGGCCCGGGCATCCGTCACCCTGGACCAGGAGCTGGAGTCCCCCGAGGTGCGCAGGTGGCAGGCCCGAGAGTTTAGAGGCTCGTTGCGGGCGTATCTATCCGACAAATAAGCTCCGCGTCGAACCTACACGATAGCGGGATGGGAAGGGGCAGAGGCGTCCGCTGGTGTGTTTTGGGTCGCCCCTAGACCGTCAGCAGCTCCCGGGTCTGGGCGTAGATCTTCTGCTCTTTGCCCCCCTCGAGGACTGCCGCAGACTTCACCGCCGCCACCAGATGGAGCCACCGGAACGGCTCCCGGGTGTCGCAGAACTCATCGAAGATGGCCTGATGATGCTTAATGCCATGGAGCTCGGTGAAGTCGTCGCGGCAGGCCAGCTCGCCGACGCGTTGGAATAGGGCCGTAGGATCATACCTCTTGTCGGCGTACTGCTGGGCCAGGAGCATCGCTCCCTTGACCTCCGACGGGGCTATCAGGAGGTCCAACCCCGTCTCACTCCAATCGGAGAAGGGTTGGTCTTCGATGCATTTGATGATGGCATCGAGGAGGTCTCCCTGACTCCGGTCCGGCAGGGCGCTCACCGCCTCGGGATCGATGCCCTGGTCCCAACTTGATTCGGCCCCTGTAAGGCACTCCGGCCCGGTGATGCCGGTTAGAAGGGCCAGGACCCTGTTCCTCAGGCTAATCCCTTCCATATTTAGAAGATAGCGGCGGGCATTGGTCCCGGTGTGGAGATGAGAGTCCATGGGGTTGCCGTAGCTGGACCTCAAGTAGGCAGTTGATGCGCCGATGGAAAGAGCCTCGCCGGCCCCTTCCAGGGAGAGACCATCAGCCAGGGCCCGTGCCATAGGCTCTAGGGCGTCGCGATAGTCGTTGCAGGCCCCTATCTTTGCACCCAGCTCCCCTATCGCCTCGGTCTCCCTGTCGCTGGTGATCATCGGGATGTCCTTCTCCAGGAGCCGGTACTCGTCTAGCAGGGCCTCCGCGGTGGCGTAGACCTGGTCCCCGCCCCTTGAAAGGGAGAACGGGTTACGGGCCTGGTACCGTACGACCACCCGCATCAATACGGGGGCCCACTCCCAGCCGATGACATCCAGGGCCCGGGTAGTGAACATAGGGTAGATGAAGTAATGGTCGTCGATGCCGTTTCTCGAGATGGCGGCAGGCAGGATCAGGTCCAGGACCTCTCCCGGGGACTTATCCTGTTGGAGTCGCAGATAGTACTGCTCTGTGGCACTGGGCCTTTGCACCTGGATGCTCTTGAGGAACGCTTCCTCGGTATCCCCCAGGATGCCCTCCCTGCCCGAGGACGGCAGAGGGTCGCTTAAATGGTATGAGCCGATATCGCTCCCCTTGCCCTCCAGGGGCTTCATTTCGGGCATCAGATAGGGCCCCATCTGGGGCGAGTGAACGTGGTTGTTGCACAGTGCCACGTGCTGGACGATGGGCATGAAGGCCATCTCGCCGGTGAGCCTAAGGGAGGTATTGTAAACGCCGTGAATGCCACATATAGGATGGACCGGCCCTCCGTGGTGCTCGGGAGGCAGCTCGGTGGAGCGGCAGACAGCCAGGGCCCCGGCCCTCAGCAGGTCCCTGGGCGATACCCCATGCCGGAGCTTGTACAGCGTATCCTGGATGATATCCTCGGGGTCCGTCTCCTCAACGAACAGAACCAACCCCTCTACCTCTGCTGGAAACCGGATCAGATCGAACATCTATACCTCCTGTGGTCGCCCGAGCGCGGCATTTCGTGAATTAAACAAAGACTATATAACCCCGGCCTCTCTCAACTCTGTTACTTCGTCGCCGTTGATGCCCAGAATCTGGTCCAGCACCTCTTCCGTGTGCTGCCCCAGCAACGGAGCGGCGGTGACATGTGTCTGAGAATCGGATAGCTTGATCGGGTCTCCTATTATCTTGAACTGCCCCCTCTGAGGATGGTCGATGGTCACGACCATTCCTCGCTCCAGGAGGTGAGGGTCGGTATGGATGTCCTCGGCATTGAGCATGGCGCCGCAGGGGATGCCGGCATCGCCCACCAGTTTCATCACCTCGTATTTTGAGTGCTGCATGGTCCACTCTTCGACGATCAGGTTCACCTCCAGGCCGTGCTCCGCCCGCGCTTTGTTATCGATGTAGCGGGGATCGTCTATGAGGTCCTCTCGTCCCATCACTTTTAAGAGGGTAGGCCACATGCTCTCGCCGATGATCGAACTGACGTAGATGTAGGCGTAATCGTCGGACCCACCGGGCTTGCACCTGAACAGGTCACCCGGGTATACCCCGGCGGTAACGGTGCCACGGCGGTCGGGGGACTTTCCGGTCTGGTAATAGGTCTGCATCATCACCCGGGAGATGTTCACCATGGCGTCCTGCATCGAGAGCTCCACCACCTGGCCTTTACCGGTCTTCTCTCGCTGCCAGAGGGCAGCCAGCACACCCACGGCGGCATGGTACCCTGTACCGATGTCGCCGACGGTCACCCCCAGCAGAAGCGGCGCACCGCCCGGATGGCCTGTCATGGTCACGGCCCCACCCGTGACCTGTGCGATCATGTCGAAGCTCTTGTACCCGCTGTACGGGCCGTAGGTGCCGAAGCCTTTTACCCTGACCAGTATTATCCTGGGATTTACCTTGGAGAGGGCATCGTAGGTCAGGCCCAGCCGCTCCAGGGTCCCCGGCCCCATGTTTTCAGCCACGATGTCGGCCTTCTTGACGAGCTCGAAGAACAGCTCCTTGCCCCGCTCGGTCTTGAGGTTGAGGCTGATGCTGCGTTTGTTGGCGTTGAGCAGGAGAAAATAGTAGCTGTCTATCCCATTCTCGCCGCCGCCGGCCCGCCTGCCCGGCTCACCACGGCCCGGGGCCTCCACCTTTATCACGTCTGCACCCAGCCACGCCAGGGCCTGGGTGCAGGTGGTGCCCGCCTCGAACTGGGTGAGGTCGATGATCCTTATGTCGTCGAGCGCTTGTCCCATGCGTCCGCTCCTCAGTGCGACACTAGCCAACGGAGTATACCAGAATTCCAAGTGGCGTCGATTATCCGGAACGAGCACAATGAAGAGACCGGAAAACTCTCCATATCCCATTTGGCCCCTTCCGAGTTTCCATTGCTAGTGCGCTGTCGCATTGCTAGCTGAAGCCTATATCCCCCATCATCGATGTGGCGAAAGGGCCGGACTGCCACATTGTCCATCCAGAACTCGGGTCCCTGCGAGTGGGCCTTCGGTCCTTTTTCAGGCTTAGCTTGACCCATGCACGATCAGCCCTGTTGAAAGAATTTCTTTAGGGCCTCGGCTGTCTCCTCTGGGGCCTCTTCCATTAGAAAATGTCCACAGTCGAGGCTGAAGCCGGTAACGTCTTGTGCCCACTGACGCCAGATGGCAATCGGGTCATTGGAATGATACTCATCGCCCTGGGTGCTCCATAGTGCCAGTACGGGGCACTGGATTCGGCGGCCCGCATCCCTGTCCTGGCGGTCGAGTTCGATATCTACGGATGCGCCGGCACGATAGTCTTCACAACTGGCCCTGATAACCGATTTCTTGCGATAAGAGCGAAGGTACTCTCCCATCGCTTCGGGGGTAATGGCTCCAGGGTTGTCCGTCCAGCTGGCAAAGCCCTGGCGCAAGAATAAATCGGGATTGCTGCCAATGAGCTTTTCCGGCAGAGGGTAGGGTTGGGCCATAAATACCCAAATGAAGGAGGACTGTAAAGCGCTCTTAAAGTCCATGTGCTCCCAGTAATCTATGGTGGGTATGATATCCAGGACTGCCAGTTGAGTCACCGTTTCCGGATGGTCGAGGGCCATGCGGTAGGCCACGCGGCCGCCACGGTCGTGGCCTGCGACGGCGAAGGAGTCGAAGCCTAAGGACTTCATTACGTTGACCATGTCCTGGGCCATGGCCCGTTTGGAGTAGTTCTGGTGCTGTGGATCGGGCTCCGGGCCGGAGCTGTCTCCGTACCCGCGCAGGTCTGGCATAACCAGGGTAAAGGAGTCTTTGAGCAAGGGGGCCACTTTGTGCCAGGCAACGTGGGTCTCAGGGTAGCCGTGAATCAACAGCAAGGGCGGGCCACTGCCCCCATGCACCAGGTTGATGGTGGCGTCGCCGGTGTTTACCTGAGAGTATTCAAAGCCTTCGAACATGATTGCTTCTCTTTAGCCGAGATTCCCTTTATCAAATAGATGCCCCCAACCATTTGGCCCTGTGCGATGCCTCGAACTATAAAATGGCATCCCGAGCACGTCAACTGCTATCCGATTCACTCAATCGCTCCATTCTCATGAGGTAACCCTCTCCTTTTGCCCCACCCGGGAACTGTTTAGTACCCTACTGCGTCTTTACCTATAGAACCGGTGGAAGATACTAGGCAAACACAACAAGGAGGCAAGTAAGATGAACAAATGGGTGATTATTTTAGTTGTGGTGACACTGGCCATAGGGGCGAGTTCCGGCGTAGTATTCGCCCTGACAGCCGACGGTGGACCGGTCAAGGACTATGTAGGTCTGGTGGACAATCTGAGAGCGGCGGGAGCAACGGTTGATCCTGCGGGCACAGAGTCTGCGCACTTCTTAGCGCCGGAGAGCCAGTGGTTGACTGTGAACGGCGAGGACATCCAGGCGTTCGAATTTGCCAGTGCGGAAGAAGCTGATGCCGCGGCCGGAGGTGTCTCAGCAACCGGCACCTCAATTGTCACGACTATGGCGGACGGGACGCAAATGGTCAGTATGGTCGACTGGTTTGCACCACCGCATTTCTACAAGGCTGGCAAGCTGATCGTCATATACGTCGGGAGCGACAGTGATGTCATCGATGCGCTCCAGGAGGCCATGGGACCCCAGTTTGCA
>JACZVB010000082.1 GCA_022572865.1 Chloroflexota bacterium
ATCCAAGAGGAAGATACTGAAGGCCTAGCACGGGCACCAAAGGTCAAGCGGGTGTCTGTTTCAGTCCGGTCAGGGGATAAGGACAGGCGCAAAGACGGGAATAGCCGGGCCTCCCTCTCGGGTCACAACGACTGTGTCAACAGACAGCTCAGTGAGGCCACCTGGAAAGTCCAACCGTAATTCCAGGCCCGTCGTCAGCTCGCCCAGCGTGAAAGTCAAGCTAAACTCCTGGTAGTCACCTGGCTGGTGGAACTCGGAATGCTCAATGCTACGCGTGTTTATCAATGTAGGTTCAGGTGAGTCGTAGCCTTTTCCCACGAGGAGCCTAGCAACCGGGCCATTATGCTCGCTGTCCCCGATTTTCAAGCGGAAAGTACTAGTCCGCCAGCGTTAGAATAGACCGGCCGCGTTCCTGGCGGAGTTCGACCCTCCTCGAACTCCCCGTCCAACTCACCAATTGGCCAGAAGTAGCCAATTAACAGTGAGTCGCTTTGGTAAGGGGCCAACAGAAGAAACGCAGAGTGGGTTCATTTGAAGAATCCCACTGGGCAGAGAAGAAAGTGGTCGGGGTGCGGGGATTCGAACCCCGGACCTCGTCGTCCCGAACGACGCGCGCTACCAGGCTGCGCCACACCCCGATTTTGATACCATAATATAAAACTCAGTGTCCCGAACGACGCGCGTTCATGGTTCATCCATTCACCATACGAAATGCTTGTGATTTACCTACGCCCAGGATCCGACCTATTTCGCTGTACGAAAACCCTTGCTCCCGGAGCTGTTTGGCCTTTGCTTTTCGAGCTTCCGTAGGATTCCTCTGACCCTTCCTAGGCCGAGCCCTCTTCCCGAATTCCAAGCTGGAATCGGTGTACTTCTCCCCTTGTTGAAGGTGGCTTTTGCCTGGCGCGGCGTCAGCGAAGATTCTGCTGAGCCCTTGTGTCCAGAAGGTGGGTAGAAGGTTTTCCATTAGCTGCCCGGTTACACCCTCGTTAGGAGCGTACACCCACACAGCTCTCTTCCTTCGCAAACGACCAACACCCGCAAATGCTGCCCTGGCAGCATCCATGATAGGACGAAGCTGCGGCCGTTCAAATCCCTGGGTTAGGGGTCCCGGCTCCTTCACTAAGATCACATCAGCCTCAGAGATGATGTTCCTATCCAGGTGGGCGGGATTCTGGACGTCAAATATGAGGGAATGCCGCCGATGTCTGGACGGGTTCACTAACTCGCCAACGGCCCTCCCTTGAGCAGATTGAGTAGCTCGGGCATGGAAAAGGAGGTAGGACTCCGGGAGGTAGATGGTAGCGTTGGGTGGCACGTCGAGTGCGTTGTCGGTTAGACCGTACCATTGAGGTAATAGTCTAGCTGCCTTGGGGGGGAGGCCGATAGCATAGGGAGGAGCTATATCCTGCTTGAGCTCCTGTATCCGAACAGCCAAAGCAGACTTCCCACTACCACGATGTCCCACGATCAGAATGACCGATGGGTGGGGAATCAGGCTGGCCAGAGCAAAATCGACAGGCGGTTTAGGAAGGAGCACCTGATCTTTCGCGGTGGACCCGGCCTTTAACTCGTCGACAAACTCAAAAAAAGGGCGAAATGCCTCATCGAATGCCGCATCCAAATCAAAGCTTTCTGGAAATTTGAAGTCACTCAAAACTGACCCCTTTCATTATGTATTGAACGCAGGTACCATAAAAGATCGGGAGAAGTGGCAAGAGTTGCTGACCGCATCTCCTAGGCCGTCAACTACGCTTTTACACCTGACAATCCCCCGTTACCGGGCCGCTGAAATGTCCCCCAAGAGGAACTAAGAACGATAGAGCAAGTGGAGTCACGATATGACGTTTGAGTTCCTTCGATGACTATAGTGGGCCTGCCCGATACGGCGGTGCAGGAGTCCAGGGAGCGGGTGAGGGCCGCGATAAGGAACTCGGGGTACGAGTTCCCCATGAAGCGGATCACCGTCAACCTCGCCCCCGCTGACCTAAAGAAGGAAGGCCCCGCCTACGACCTCCCCATCGCCGTGGGCATACTACTCAGCTCCGGGCAGATTGAGGCCGATGTCTCCGACACCCTCTTCCTGGGAGAGCTCTCACTGGAAGGGTCGGTGCGTCACACCCAGGGCGTCCTCCCCATGGTGGCCCTGGCCCGAGATAAGGGCCTGTCCACCGTATTCGTCCCCGAGAGCGATAGCGCCGAGGCGGCCCTCATCGAAGGCGTCACCATCTACCCCATCAGCTCCCTGGCGGGCCTGGTCAAGCACCTCCGGGGCGAGACGGTGATGGTCCCCTACCAGGCCGATAGCACAGCCGTCGGGACCCCGGAACCAAATGTGGTCGAGGCAGACTTCTCCCATATCAAGGGCCAGGAGCACGTTAAGCGGGCCCTGGAGGTCGCAGCAGCCGGGGCCCACAACCTCCTGATGACGGGCCCGCCGGGCAGCGGGAAAACCATGCTGGCCCGGTCCCTGTCCACCATCCTCCCCGGGATGACCCCCGAGGAGTCGTTGGAGGTGACCAAGATATACAGCATCAGCGGCTTGCTGCCCTCGGACACCCCGTTAATGAGGGTCCGTCCCTTTCGCTCTCCCCACTACACCATCTCCCATGCGGGGCTGGTGGGTGGTGGAAGACGGCCCCGCCCCGGCGAAATCACCCTGAGCCACAGAGGAGTCCTCTTCCTGGACGAGCTCCCGGAGTTCGGGCGCACGACCCTGGAGGTGCTGCGGCAACCCATCGAGGACAAGGTGGTGACCATCAGCCGGGCCCAGGGGACGGTAACCTTCCCTGCCAACTTCATGTTCGTCGCGGCCATGAACCCGTGTCCCTGCGGGTTCTACGGCGACCCTTATAAGGAGTGCAGCTGCCCCTCGGGGCTGGTCGCTCGCTACCAGAAGCGGATCAGCGGCCCACTCCTGGACCGAATCGATATGTTTGTCGAGGTGCCGAGGGTTGACTATGAGAAGCTGCTGGGCACTGACACCGCGGAGCCGTCTCGGATGGCCCGGGACAGGGTCGAGGCGGCCCGGGAGAGACAGGTGGGACGTTTCCGGGGCCTGGGCCTCACCTCTAACGCCGATATGGGGCCCATGAATGTGAGGGAGATGTGTCCGATGGACGAGGGTGTTAGGGGCCTGCTGCAAAAGGCGACACAGCAGCTACATCTCTCGGCCCGTGCTTTCCACCGGGTGTTGAAGGTGTCCCGCACCATCGCCGATCTGGCGGGGTCAGAGGCCATCGGGATGGCCCACCTGGCCGAGGCCCTGCAATACAGGCCCCGGGGCCTGGGGTAGGAAGATGCCCCGGATCGTATTTTCCAAACACGCCCTCGACCAGATGCCCGACAGGGGCGCCACTCAGCAGGACGTTGAAATAGCGATCAACAGTGGAGAGAGAATTTCTGTTAAGCATGAACGACTTGCTTTTCGTAAAAACCTTCCCTTTGAGAGTACCTGGAAAGGACGTTATTATGAGACTAAGCAGGTTATGCCAATAGTTAAGAAAGAGTACCTGGAAAGGACGTTATTATGAGACTAAGCAGGTTATGCCAATAGTTAAGAAAGAGAACGATGCATTGGTTGTGATCACCGTTTACGTTTTCTATTTCGGAGGCAAGGAATGAAAATAACCTACGACCCTGAAGTTGATGCCGCATACATAAGCTTTAAGAGCGCTAGGGTGGAAGTCACTACGATTCGCCTTACCGAGGACATTGCAGTTGACTTTGGTCCCCAAGAAGAGATATTGGGTATTGAAGTTCTGGATGCGTCGAAGCACATGGGATTCTCAGAGGAAAAACCTAAGATAACTCTTGAGAACCTTGAGTCGGCGTAGTCGCAAGTATCGAAGGTACGGGGACGAGGCTGCAACGACTTCGCCACATTCAGTGATAGAAGTAGCCCACCTGGCCGAGGCCCTGCAATACAGGCCCCGGGGCCTGGGGTAGCCACAATATCAGGAAAGGTTTCTTCTATTCGATCCATACGGATTCGACTGATTACAGGACGGTGTTCCAGGTGAAGCGATGACCCACTCGCAACATGACGCTATCTACCGCTATTGTGTCCGGTGCGGGGGCGAGCTCGCCCTCAAGCTGGTAAAGGCGGGTGACCCCGAGCGTTTAGTCTGCGGGAGCTGTGATTACATCCAGTATCTGAATCCCAGGGTCGCATCCGGCGCCATAGTGAGGTATGAGGAGAAGCTGGTCCTCCTCCGGCGGGAGATCGAGCCGGCATATGGCAAGTGGGTCTTTCCCGGCGGGTTCGTCGATCGGGGCGAGACCCTGGAGGCAGCGGCCATGCGGGAGGCCCAGGAAGAGGCCGGGGTGGATGTGGAGATCGATGGGTTGGTGGGGGTCTACTCCTACGAGGGCTCTCCCATCGTAATAATTGTCTACGCGGCTACCATTGTCGGCGGCAGGCCTCAGGCCCTTGACGAGTCCCTGGAGATGCGGCTTTTCGACCTCGAATCGATACCCTGGGCCGATCTCGCCTTCCCCAGCACCCGGGACTCGATTCGAGAATACTGCCAGAGCTTCTGGCCCAGTTAAGAGGAGGACCCGATGACCCGAACTCACGAACAGTACATGGAGGAGGCGCTGGAGGTGGCACGCACAGCAGAGGAACACGGTGATGTGCCCGTGGGTGTGATAATCGTCAAAGACGGCCAGGTCATAGCCCGGGGGGAAGCCAGGGTAATTGTCGACAGCGACCCTACTGCCCACGCAGAGACGGTGGCCATCAGAAGGGCTGCCGCTTCTTTGGGGAGTCCCTACCTTGCGGGATGTACCATGTACGACACCTTCGAGTGCTGTCCCATGTGCTGCGGCGCTATCATGAATTCGGGCATCGATACCCTGGTTCTGGGAGGACGTTTCGAGGGGGCCGATCGCACCTACGGGGACTACTCCGTAGCTGCACTCTTAGCGCTGACCGGGGTTGATCGCCGTATAGAGCTCATCGACGGAGTCTTGAAGGAGAAAAGCCGGGCCCTGTTCACCCCTGAAAAGCGGAACCGCTGGCTCCAGAGGATGCGGGGCGAGAGCCCCGGGTGGGGAAATCAGGCCTGACGGGGGTCAGCAATGGGGTCGCTCTGAAGGCCTACATGGGCTATCCTCTAGTTAAGGTTCTGACCTTTGCCGCCGAGCCACAGCTTATGATGGGACCGGCCGGAAATTTATGGTCGAGACGCCTTTAGTGAGGCGATGCGGATGCTGACCAACTCGGTAAGGCAAAGACCCAGGATATTCTACGGTTGGTGGATCGCGATCTCCTTCTTTTTCATCAACTTCTACTGGTCCGGCATCCTGGTATCGGGATTCACCGCTTTCTTCACCCCCTGGAAGTACGCCTTTGGCCTCTCCAGCGCTACGACGTCCCTGGCATTCTCGATGCAGCAGGGAATGGCCGCTGTGGGGGCCGTCGTAGTCGGTGCCCTTTTCGACCGGTTTGGCGGCCGGGTCTTGATGCTGGTGGCCACAGCCTTGGGGGCGTTGGGGCTGCTGATGCTGAGCGCCAGCCACGCCGCCTTGGGCTTCTTTTTATCCTTTTTTGTCCTGTCCCTGGGCTATACCATCTTCTATGCCGGGATAGGACCGGCCCTGGCGGCCATCTGGTTCCGCAAGCACAGGGGCAAGGCCAACGGGCTCCTCCTGTGCGGGTCCAACCTCGGAGGGGTCCTGGCGCCCCTGCTGGTGTGGATCATCGATACCTATAGCTGGCGGACGGCCACCATCGTCTCGGCCATCGGTCTCGTGATAGTTGGCATTCCCACCTCGCTGGTCCTCCGTCATACCCCTGAGCGATACGGCCTTCTTCCCGACGGGGCGGCCCCTCCAACGGCAGCAGAATCGGGGATCGGGCATGCTTCCGAGGCCCGTGGAGGCTCCGGGGCCTTACCAGAAGAGCGCGACTTCACACTGAAGGAGGCTATGAAAACGTGGGCCTTCTGGTCGGTGGCCCTTTCCCAGGCCCTGGCGGTCTTCGGGCTGGTAGCGGTTTTCGTGCATATTCTGCCCCACCTGGAGAACGAGGGTTTTTCCAGGGCCACGGGCGCCAGGGTGGTGATGGTAGTCACGATCATTGGGCTGGGGCCCCGGCTGGGGTTTGGATGGCTGGGGGACGTGGTGAACAAGCGGTTCCTGCTGGCTGGGGCCGATGTCTTCCAGGGCGTGGGGATACTCAGCTTGGCCTACGTAGAGAACACCTGGACCCTGGTGCTGTTCGTCGTCTTATATGGACTGGCGGCCCAGTCATTCTCCGCAGTGCTCTTCTCTCTCCTGGCGGATCACTTCGGGCGCCGGCACATCGGGGTCATCCAGGGTGTGGTCCTGGCCCCCTACGTCTTCGGGGCGATTCTCGGACCCTACCTGGCGGGAGTGACCTTCGACGCCCTGGGCAGCTACACCTGGGTCTTTGTAGCCTTCGGCTGTGCCACTCTTATCTCCGGGCCCATTGCCCTCACCTCCCGGGAACCCAGGGTAGAGAGGGCGGTTTGAGGCTGAGGTAACTCAACCGCTCCCCATTCGATCTTTCACGTACGGGGAGGACTTAGGACAG
>JACZVB010000083.1 GCA_022572865.1 Chloroflexota bacterium
CCCAGTTCAACTCCCTCCATAGTGACCCAGGGACCCAAGCCCCCAGCTGGTTGCGGAGGATCCGTGAGGAAGCCATCACCCGCTTCAAGGAGACAGGGTTCCCCACTCCCCGTGATGAAGACTGGAAATACACCAACGTCGCCCCCATAGCCAGGGCCAGGTTCGTCCCATCGTGGGAGTGTAGCAACGGCCGCCGGCCCCTGGCCGGGGTCACCGCCTCGACAGCGAAGTCCCACGGGTGGATCGAGCTGGCTTTTGTAGGCGGGGACTTCGCCCCGGCCCTTTCATCGGTGCCTGAACTGCCCCCAGGGGCCAGGGTCATGAGCCTGGCCTCGGCCCTCGTCCAGGAGGCCGACCTGGTCCAACCCCACCTGGCCCGGTACGCTGATCTCCGAGAGAACGGCTTCGTGGCCCTCAACACCGCCTTCATCAGGGATGGTGCCTTCATCTACGTGCCCAAAGGCGTTACCCTGGATGCCACGGTCCACATTCTGTTCTCGGCTTCTACAGGCGGCGAGGCCACCGTCTCTTATCCCAGGAACCTGATAATCCTGGCAGAGGGCAGCCGCGCATCGGTAATGGAGAGCTACGAGGGCCCGGGTCAAGGGCCCTATTTCACCAATGCGGTCACCGAGGTGGTCCTGGGCCCCGGGGCCCGGCTGGATTACTACAGGCTCCAGGGTGAGGGGCGGGAAGCCTACCATGTCAGCGCCACCCGGGTGGAACAGGGTCAGGACAGCCGGTTCACCTCCTTCTACATGGACCTGGGCGGCCGCCTGGGGAGGAATGATCTCAAGGTCTCCCTGGGAGCAGAGGGCGGCTCCTGCAGCCTGAACGGCCTTTACCTGATCGGCGACCAGCAGCATATCGATAATCACACCACCGTAGACCACCAGAGCTCCTTTACTCCCAGCCGGCAGCTTTACAAAGGGATCCTAGATGGGCACTCTCGGGCGGTATTCAACGGGAAGATCATCGCCAGAAAGGGCACACACCAGGTGGACGCCCATCAGACCAACAAGAACCTTCTGATCTCCGAAGACTCCCAGGTGAGCACGAAGCCCCAGTTAGAGATATTCGCCGATGACCTTAAATGCACCCACGGGGCCACCGTCGGCCAGCTGGATGAGGAGGCGCTCTTCTACCTGAACAGCCGGGGCATCGGACAGGAAGCGGCACGGCTGTTCCTCACCTACGGTTTCGCTCAGGGTGTTCTTTCCCAGATCGAGTCCGACGAGATCCGCCGGCTTTTTGAAGGCCTTACCCAGGAGCGGCTTCAGGTCAAGACCAAGGTCCTTACTACATGAGGAGATGTGATGGCCGGTCCCGCTAAAATCGAAGTCCCAGAGGGGCTGGGAATGCCCCTGGATGAGAGGGCCGTCCAAAAGCTGAGGGAGGACTTCCCTATCCTGAAGCAGCTGGTCCATGGGAAGCCCCTGGTGTACCTGGACAACGCCGCCACCAGCCAGAAACCCCGGCAGGTCATCGATGCCATCACCAACTATTACGAGTCCTACAACTCCAACGTCCATCGTGGGCTGCACGCGCTGAGCGAGCAGGCCACCCAGGCCTATGAAGGGGCCCGGGGCATCGTCCGGAGCTTCCTCAACGCCGCGGAGGACAGGGAGATAGTCTTTGTTAAAGGGACCACGGAGGGCATCAATCTGGTCGCCAGCAGCTATGGCAGGGCCCACCTACAACAGGGTGATGAGATCATCATATCGGAGATGGAGCACCACTCCAACATCGTCCCGTGGCAGATCCTATGCGAGGAGAAGGGCGCAGTCCTGAGGGTAGTGCCCTTCAACGACGATGGAGAGCTTCTGCTGGACGAATACGAGAGGATGCTGGGCCCGCGGACCAAGCTGGTATCCATGACCTATATCTCCAATGCCCTGGGCACGGTGAACCCGGTGAAGAGCATAATCGAGATAGCCCATGAGCGGGGTGTGCCGGTCCTGATAGACGGAGCCCAGGCGGTCCCCCACCGCCCCGTGGATGTTCAAGACCTGGATTGCGACTTCTTTGTCTTCTCGAGTCACAAAGTCTTCGGCCCCACTGGCATGGGCATCCTCTATGGGAAAGCCGAAATACTGGACTCGATGCCTCCCTACCAGGGCGGCGGGGACATGATAAGGTCGGTGACCTTCGAGAAGACCACCTATAACGACTTGCCCTACAAGTTCGAGGCCGGGACCCCCAACGTGGCCGGGGCCATCGGCCTGGGAGCCGCCCTGGAATACGTCAGCCGGATCGGCATGAACAACATAGCGGAGTACGAGGAGTCGCTTCTCTCCTATGCCACCGAAGCCCTGTCCTCCATAGAGGGGGTGCGGATCATAGGCACCGCCAGCCAGAAAGCGGGGGTCCTCTCCTTCCTCCTGGACCAGGTCCACGCCCACGACGTGGGCACCGTCCTTGACACCGAGGGTGTAGCCATCCGCACGGGGCACCACTGCGCCCAGCCGGTCATGAAACACTACGGAATCGCGGCCACCGCCAGGGCGTCCCTGGCCTTCTACAATACCAGAGCGGACATAGATGCCCTGGTGAAGGGCCTGGACAAGGTCATCGAGGTCTTCACTCTATGAACGATCTCTCTGACCTGTACCAGCAGGCGGTCCTGGACCACAACAGAAAGCCTCGCAACTTCCGTCGTCTCCCAGACCCCGATGGTACTGCCGAGGGCTACAATCCACTCTGCGGCGACCTCATCAACGTCGATGTCAAGATGGACGGAGATGTCATCAGGGAGATCGGGTTTGAAGGGGGTGGATGCGCCATCTCCAAAGCCTCCGCCTCCATGATGACCGAGGTGGTGAAGGGGATGACCAGGGATGAGGCCAGGGAGTTCTTCGACTCCTTCCGCACCGCCGTAACCGAGGGCATCGACTTCTTCGAGGCGATAGACAAGCTGGGCAAGCTGGCGGCCCTGACCGGCGTCAGTGAGTTCCCGGCCCGGGTCAAGTGCGCGGTGCTGGCCTGGCACACCCTGCGGGCCGCCCTGGATGGCAACAAGGCCAACGTCACCACGGAGTAACCGTTTCGACCATCCCCCTGTCCCCCTTCCTGGCCAGGAAGGGGGAGAATGGGGTTTGGGGGTGTCCCCCAAACCCCCGACAATCCCGACAAGCCGGGACTGTACTCCCCGTTTGGAGGAGCTTATTAAGCGGCTTCAGGGGGAAGAACAGGTTTGGGGAATCCCCCCACCCTTCCAGTACTGGAAAGACGCACTCCACGTTTTAGGGCCCTAATTACGTGGCGTCTGTTGACGCCCCAGGCCCCTGGTAATACACTCTCGCCAGACCCCGGCCTCGGCCCTGTGCTACATGCCAGCCATGAGGCCGGTTCGCCTGGAGGAGGTGACCCGTGAAGGCAGCTGTGATGAGGGAGGCCCATGCCCCTCTGCAGATCGAGGAAGTGCAGATCGACAAGCCCGGGCCCCGAGAGGTGCTGGTCCGCACCGGCGCTACAGGGGTCTGACACAGCAATCTCCACTACCTGGAAGGTAAGTACCACTGTCCCATGCCGGCGGTCCTGGGGGACGAGGCCGCGGGCACCGTCGAGGCCGTGGGCGAAATGGTGTCCTATGTAAGGCCTGGGGACCGGGTCATCACCTGCCTCTCGGCCTTTTGCGGGACCTGCGACAAATGCCTGGACGGCCAGCCTGCCCTCTGCCGCAACGGCGGCATGCAGAGGGAGCCGGGCCAGTCACCCCGCCTGAGCAAGGGTGGAGAGCCGTTCTACCAGTTTTCCGATCTATCCACCTTCGCCGAGTACATGCTCGTCCATGAGAACGCGACGGTGAAGGTGAGAGATGATGTGCCCATCGAGCAGATAGCGCTCATCGGTTGTGGGGTGACCACCGGAGTGGGTGCGGCGCTGAACACGGCCCGGGTGAGGCCCGGCAGCACCGTGGCCGTCATCGGGTGCGGGGGCGTCGGCCTCAGCGCGGTGAACGGTGCGGCCATCGCCGGCGCGGGCCGGATCATCGCTATCGACACCATGGAGACCAAGCTTTCCATAGCCCTTAAGCTGGGAGCCACCGATATCATAGATGCCTCGGGCGGCGGAGTCGTGGAGAAGGTGATGAACCTGACCCGCGGCCTCGGAGTCGATTACTCCTTCGAGGCCATAGGCCTCAAGGAGACGGCGGAGCAGTCATTCGACATGCTGGACCGGGGCGGCGTGGCCACCATCATCGGCATGATACCCGAGGGCACCAAGATCCAGCTCGACGGCCCGTCATTTCTCAAGGAGCGGAAGATTCAGGGGAGCAACATGGGCTCCAACAGGTTCCGCATCGACATGCCCCGGTACGTCGAGTTCTATCTTCAAGGCCGCTTGAAGCTGGATGAGATAGTGTCTAAGAAGATCAGGTTGGAGGAAGTCAACCAGGCCTTCGAGGATATGAAGGAAGGGCATGTTGCCCGAAGCGTAATCACCTTCGAATGAGGGCCAGGGCCTTGATAGTCTAGGCTCATTTGCAAAGGGGAAGAAGGAGGTCGGTCATGAAGGCAGCAGTGATGAGAGAGCCCCACACGCTCCTTGAGATAGAGGAGGTGGAGACAGACAGGCCGGGGCCCCGGGAGGTACTCATCCGGACCGGCGCGTCGGGAGTGTGCCACAGCGACCTCCATTATGTCGAGGGGCTCTACACCTGCAAGATGCCCACCATCCTGGGCCACGAGGCCGCGGGCACCATCGAGGCGGTGGGGGAGCTGGTCACGTATTTCAGGCCCGGGGACCGGGTCATCACCTGCCTGTCCGTCTTCTGCGGCACCTGTGACAAGTGCCTTAAAGGCGAGATGGTGAACTGCCGGAGGGTGGGTCTAGTGCGGAGGCCCGACGAACCGCCCCGCCTCCACAAGGGTGACGAGCTTATACACCAGGCCATGAGTCTCTCCTCCTTCGCTGAGTACATGCTCGTGCATGAGAACGCGGGGGTCAAGGTGGACGACGACGTTCCCATCGAAGTCCAGGCCCTCATCGGTTGCGGCGTCACCACCGGGGTGGGCGCTGTGCTGAACACGGCGAGGGTCGAGCCCGGAAGCACCGTGGCCATCATCGGGTGTGGGGGCGTCGGCCTCAGCGCGGTGAACGGCGCGGCCATCGCCGGCGCGGGCCGGATCATCGCCATCGACGCCGTGGAGGACAAGCTGGCCTTCGCCCAGAAGGTCGGGGCCACCGATGTCATCGATGCCTCGGGCGGCGGAGTCGTGGAGAAGGTGATGAACCTGACCGGCGGCCTCGGGGTCGACTACTCCTTCGAGGCCATAGGCAAGAAGGAGACTGCGGAGCAGGCCTTCGACATGCTGGACAAGGGGGGCACGGCCACCATCATCGGCATGATACCCGAGGGCACCAAGTTCCTGATTGATGGGCCCTCGATCCTGGGAAGGCATATCCAGGGCAGCAGTATGGGCTCCAACCGGTTCCGCATCGATATGCCCCACTACCTGGAGTTCTATCGCCAGGGCCGCCTGAAACTGGACGAGATCATATCCAAGCGGATCAAGCTGGAGGATATCAACGAGGCCTTCGATGATATGCGGGACGCACACCTGGCCCGCAGCGTCATCATGTTCGACTAGCCATATTACGGGGTTCCTCCGAGGAGCAGGGAATGGAACAGACCCAGTATGACACCATCATCATAGGCGGGGGACACAACGGCCTGGCCACGGCCGGCTACCTGGCAAAGGAGGGGCTGAAGGTCCTGGTGCTGGAGCGGCTGGACAGGGTGGGAGGGGCTGTGGTCAGCGAGGAGCTCACGCCCGGATTCACCGTCCCATATTGCTCCTACGTCCTGCACATCCTCCAGGGCCGGGTGATCGACGACCTGGAGCTGAGGGAACACGGGCTGGACATCATCCCCTTCGTCTCCTTTCGCCTGGACCCGTTCCCCGACGGCAGGTACATCCTCACCCATCGAGAGCATCACCAGAACGCTGAGGAGCTCCGCAAGTTCTCGGAGCACGATGCCCGGGCCTATCCCGATTGGGCCAACTTCTGGGAGCGGGCCTCGGGCCTTCTCCACCGGTACTGGTTCCGGGAGCCGCCCACCCTGGCCCAGGTCTCCGAGGACATCCGGGGCACCAGCGACGAGGAGGTCTGGGAGACCATGCTCACGGTGAGCATGAGGGACCTGATAGACCGGCACTTCCAGGACCCTACCGTCAAGGCCCACTTCATCGATGCCCAGGACGCCGGCGACCCCAGCGCTCCGGGCAGCATCCTGAGCCTCGCCTATCTCCGTGTCAACCAGTTTACGAAACCTGAGAACTACGGCATCCCCAGGGGTGGTATGAGCCAGCTCGCCTTCGCCATGGCCCGTTCCGCCGAGGCCCGGGGCGTCGAGGTCCGGCTCAACGTCAGGGTGGAGAAGGTCATCGTCGAGGATGGGGAGGCCAAAGGCGTCAGGCTTTCCAACGGCGAGGAGATACGCAGCTTCATGGTGGTATCCAACGCCGATCCAAAGAGGACCTACGGGAGCCTGGTCGACCCTTCAGACCTGGACGAGGCGACCAGCAAAAAGGTCAAGGGGCTCACCACCAGGG
>JACZVB010000084.1 GCA_022572865.1 Chloroflexota bacterium
GCATATCCACTTTTGCTTTCCAGTCTGTAGCCTTCAGGGCCCCCTCCTGGGCCCCCGACGGCAAGCGCATCGCCTACGTCGCCCGGCTGAACGGGGTAGATAGCCTGTTGATTACTAACCTGGACGAAGGTATCCCGCTCAGGGTGGCCCCCATCAACAATCTCGGTGTGTTCCTGTGGTCCCCCGTAGTCAACGAGATAGCCTTCACCCAACTCTCCGCCTCCACCAATCTGGGTACGCCTACCTACGATGGCCTTGTGGTATTTGACGCAGATGCGTTGGAAACGCGGCTGATATCCACACTCGAGATAGCTGCCTTCTTCTGGTCTCCAGACGGAAGCAAGCTGGCCTACGTCAGCATCGACCGGGCCACCGCCACCATCTCCTGGTATGTCAACGACAGAATGGGGACTTCAGAAAGGAAATTGGCTGATTTCGTGCCATCCAGGGAGCAGATTTTCACCATGTTCTCCTTCTTCGACCAGTACGCATATTCCAACAGCCTCTGGTCCCCGGATAGCCGGAGCCTTGTCTACGCGGGCAGAGAGCCGAGCAGCAACGGGAGCGGAGCCGATACCATTTTCGTCCTGCCGGTAGACGGCAGCGCCCCTGCCAGGGCCATCGCCCCGGGCAATCTGGCCTTCTGGTCGCCCCGCTAGTACACCATCTCTCCGTTGATGAAGGCCCGGGTCCTGGGGTCCCTGGCCTGGGAGAAAAGCTCCTCCGTGGGGCCCACCTCCACCTCTCTTCCATCCAGCAGCAAGGCGACCCTTCCCGCCAGGCGCCTGGCCTGGAAGACGTTGTGGGTGACCAGCACTATGGTTGTGCCCATCTCCCGGTTCGCCTGCAAAATAAGCTTCTCTATGACGCCCACGTTGAACGGGTCCAGATTGGCGGTAGGCTCGTCCAGCAGCAGGACGTCGGGGCTTAGGACGAGGGCCCGGGCCAGGGCCACCCTCTGGGCTTCGCCGAAAGAGAGAGTTGCCGCATGTTCTCTGGCCAGTTCTACCATACCCAGGCGGTCCAAAAACTGATACGCCTTCTCCCTGTTGTCCTTTTCTCCTCTCACCTTCAGGCCGTAGGCTACGTTGCTCAGGACCGAGGTGTTGAACAAGAGTGGGTTCTGGAAGACCATGGTCATCCTCCGGCGCACCGCGATCTCCACCGACGTATGACCATCGAACACTGTGCCATCGAAGGTCACCGATCCCGAGGTTGGGGGCTCCAGGAGGTTCAAAAGCCGGAGTAGGGTGCTCTTACCAGAGCCGCTGGGCCCTATGATGCCCAAGATTTCTCCCCGTATGATCTCCATGTGGGCGATGTTGCACGCCTCCCTATGCCCGTAGCGCTTGACCAGCCTGTCCAGGATGTAGATGGAATCCCTCATCTGCTCAGCGCCCTGCCCTGAAGATGGGTGGCCAGCAGGTTGATACTGAAGGAGATGAGCAACAGCACGATTCCCAGGGCGATAGCGGCCTCGAAGGCGCCCTTTCTGGTTTCCAGGACGATAGCCGTGGTCAGGACCCGTGTGTTGCCGGCTATGTTACCTCCCACTATGATCACTGCCCCAACCTCGGTCACCACTCTACCGAAGGCGGCGGCCAGGGCGATTATCATAGGGAGCCGGGCCTCCCGCAAAAGGGCGAGGGTGGTCTGCCACCTGGTAGCCCCCAGGCTGCGGAGCTGCTGGCGCATCTCTGGGCTGATGCCCAGAATAGCCGACATGGTCAGGCTGGAGACCACTGGGAAGGCTATGATGAACTGGGCGATGATGATAGCCAGGGGCGTAAACAACCAGCCGAGGAATCCCAGCGGCCCGTTGTTGGACAGGATCAGGAGTACCACCAGGCCAACCACCACCGTGGGAAAGGCCATCCCGGCATAGGTGAGGCTTATGAGAACCCGGCGTCCCGGGAACCGGGCGAAGGCCAGCCACATGCCGTATGGTATCCCCAGGAGTGCGGCCAGCAGGAGGGCCAGCCCCGAGACCTCCAGGGAGAAAAGGGCTATGCGCCTGACCTCCGGGTCCAGGCTCCCTATCAGCTTCAGCGCCTGCCATATACCCGATAGGATCTCACCCATGATTCGAAATCAGCATCACACGTCGGTTTTCCATCTAGTCCCGCTTCATATCGGTCCACCTGCCAGACGTCACTCGCCGGTGGAGCGCACGTCGACGGGAGTGAAAAGGCCCTGGCCGTATTTATCCCGACCGAACTCGTTTATGGCCTGCCGGGTCTCCTCCGACAACAGGAAATCTACGAAGAGGCGGGCCAGCTCCGCCTGTACATTGGGGAACTTCTCCGGGTTGACTATCATCACGTGATACGGGTTGAACAACATCTCATCGCCTTCGGTCAGCACCACCAGGTCAAGCTTGGTCCTGGCGAGGTAGGTGCCCCTATCGCTGAGGGTATAGGCCCTCATTTCATTGGCCGTCGTCAGGGTACCGCCCATGCCCTGGCCCAGGGACTTATACCAGTCCTCATCTTCGGGGGAGTCGATTCCGGCCTCTGCCCACAGTCGCATCTCCTTAGTGTGGGTACCGGATTCGTCTCCCCGGGAGGCGAAGGTGGACCTGGTCTCGGCGATCCTCCTGAAGGCCTCGGCGACGCTACCCAGCCCCTTGATGCCCGCCGGGTCATCGGGCGGGCCGAGCACCACGAAATCGTTGTACATCACATAAGTCCTGTCCACGCCGAATCCATCGGCGACAAACTGCTCTTCCTTTTGGGGAGCGTGGACCAGGACCACATCGGCGTCGCCCCGAGCGCCCAGGGCCAGGGCCTGCCCCGTGCCCACGGCGATCACCCTCACCTTTACGTTATTCTCCTCCTCGAAAAGAGGAATTATGACATCCAGTAGTCCCGAGTCATAAGTGCTGGTAGTCGTGGCCAGGATAAGGGACCGCTCCGGCTTCAGGTTACAGGCCGAGGCAAGAAGGACTACGGCCACCAACAAAAAACAGCATATGCGAAAGAGCTTCATTGCAGCCCACCATACATCCTAAATCTGGCGCCCGAGGCCGAATTGTAATATTAATGATGCCATCTAAGCTTGTCAACAAGACAAGTATACTTTATACTTCGAGGCGTCATGAGCAGGCTAGACAACAGATTGCGGCCGGCCCGCCTGGCCGCAGGCCTCTCCCAGGAGCGTCTTGCCAGGGCGGCGGGCATCTCCCGCCAGGCCTATGCCTCCATAGAGGCCGGCCGCTCCGTGCCCTCCACCGAGGTGGCCCTCCGAGTGGCCCAGGCCCTGATATCCACCGTCGAGTCCCTCTTTTCGCTGCCCTTTGAACCGGGAGATACGGTGGTGGCCGAGCTTATAACCGTGGAGAAGGACACGTCCCTTCCATCCCGGGTGCAGCTTGTGACCGTCGGCGATAGGCTCCTGGCCCGGCCCCTGGTCGGCCGGCGCTCGGCCCATTACTCCATAGCCATGGCCGATGGTATTGCCACAGGCCTGGGCAGGGGGCAAAAGGTGTCCGTAGAGCTGATGGCGCCCCTCGAAGAGGCCCGGCAGCTGGTCATAGTCGGGGGTGATCCCTCCATCAGCCTTCTAGGCCGGGACCTCAGAAGCCAGGGGTTCGGGATGGTGTGGTTCGGCGAGGACAGCAGTACGGCTCTGGATTATCTGATCAGGGGCAATGCCCACATCGCAGGCTGCCACCTGTTCGACGAGGCTGCGGGGGCATACAACCTGCCCTGGGTGGAAAAGCTGGTCCCCTTCATCTGCACCGTCGTTACATTCGCCATACGGCAGCAGGGCCTCATCGTTGCTGAAGGCAATCCCAAAGGCATCACCACCATCGCCCATCTCGCCCGCCCGGATGTAGCTATTGTGAACCGCGAAGTGGGATCGGGTAGCCGGGCCCTCCTGGACCGGCTCATGGGCAAGGCCAGCGTGCCCGAGGCCGATGTCATCGGCTATGAGAGGGCAGTTGACGGGCACCTGGCGGTGGCCGATGCCGTCGCCTCCGGTCTGGCGGACGCGGGCATAGGGGTCCAGTCGGTGGCGAAGGCCCGGGGCCTTGGGTTCGTGCCCCTGGGAGAAGAGCGCTACGACTTCGTGATACCCGACCACTTCCTCCACCTGCCCATGGTCCAGGCTTTCCTCGAAACCCTTAGACGCCCATACCTCCGGCGACAGATCGAGGCCCTGGGAGGGTATGACGTAGCTCCCATGGGCCTTCCCGTTACCGCCTGACCTCCTTGAGGCCGTTTAATAAGCTCCTCCAAACGGGAGTGAAGAGGGGCGAAGCCCCCCGCTCGTGGTGAGCTTGTCGAACCATGTCGGGGTTTGGGGGTGCGGAGGCCATTCCTTCCCCACTCAGGGGGAAGGCTAGGATGGGGGTGCCCCCCCAAACCTAATGTATCCCCCTTCCTGGCCAGGAAGGGGGGAGGGGGATGGTCGAAACTGTTATTAAACACTCTCTACTTCCGTATTTTCCCGACCTGCTCTCGACCGTAGGCGCATAGAGTGTTGAGGCAGCACCTATGGCAGATGGGCTTCTTTCGACACACCTCTTTGCCCAGGGCCACCAACAAGGCATGGTACTCGTTGAACAGGGCCGGGTCACAGGGTAAACAGGCCATGAAAAGCTCTTGATACGCGCTGTATGAGTCTCCCTCAGGCCGGAGCCCCAACCGCTCAACAATACGGCGGGCGTAAGCGTCTATAACGAAGACCGGCCTGTCAGCAGCATAGAGAAGGATGCTGTCCGCCGTTTCCTCCCCGATCCCGTGAATCGAGAGCAGCTCCCTCCTCAGCTCTCGGGTCTCTTTGCGAAACATAGCGTCCAGATCATCGCTGTAGTAGCTCCCCAGGTGCCCGACGAAGGCCTTGATCTTGCGGGCCTTGGCATTGAAGTAGCCCGAGGAGTAGACGAGCCCGGCCAGCCGGGCCTGGGGTATCGACCTAAGGCCCCGGGGACACAGCACGTTGGCCTGTTTCAGGCTGGCGATGGCCTTTTCCACGTTGGTCCAGGCCGTCGATTGGGTAAGGATGGCCCCGATGATCACCTCGAACCGGCCGTCCGCGGGCCACCATTTCTGCGGCCCGAAGCGCTCGTACAGCTTCAGGTACACATCATTTAGGGAAACGACACCACCGTGTCCTGAAGTTTTCGTGATGTTTTGAGCCGTTGCCATCCTATCCACACCTGGAGTGAGATGCTCGCTCACTAGTGACCCCGCGCACTAGTTTCTGTGCTACCCAGACCCTTTGGGGTAGCACAGCGCCACCGTTTACTATCAAGCTGTTTGATAAGCATCTCGAAAATGGGAGTGTAGTCCCGACTTGTTCCGATACTCGGGACTTATCGGGATTGACAGGGGGTTTGTCCCGAGCTCGGGACAAACCTAATTTCATCCCCCTTCCTGGCCAGGCCTGTCCTGAGTCCCATCGAAGGGATGGTCGAAATTTGTTATTAAACACTCTCGGAGAATAGCTAAAAGCATTCCGCAGTAAGGGACGAAACCCCCGGAATGGCTAAGCCGGAGCGGTTGCCACCAGCCAGGCCGTCAGAATCAGCCGGTGGCTGTATACCAGGTCCGGGGTGCAGGTGATGAGGGTGAGGGTAGGCTCCGCCGTCTGATGAAACACATCGACCTGGCCAGGCTCCACCACCTGGGTGCTAACGGCCCGGTACACATACACGGTCTCGGGAGTATGGAGGAATATGTCGACCGGCTCTCCTGTGGAAGTGGATGTGGTTAGAAGATCGGGCACATCTCCCAGCTTCCTGAAGACGGCCCCCTCGCCCCGTATGGGGCTGCTCCGGTGGCCCGACATCACCACGTTCCCCGCTTCTCCAGGGAAGGGCGTACCCCAGTGGTGCCCCACGGCGTTAATGGGCCGCTCCCAGACCAGCTTATCGCCCTCCCACACCGTATTCAGTTCTACGATGGGAGAGCTGATGCCGATGGAGGGAATGGATATCCACGAGGCCTGGGGCAGGGCGCCCACGGTCCGGGGGAGGTCCAGCCACTCTACCGGTATGTACTCATCGGGGCTTGGGACCCGCCACGCCGGGCCATCTTCCGATTGGGCCAGGCCATCGATCGCCGCCAGACTCTCGGGGTCTATGCTCTGGAAGGAGGACGGGAACTGAGGCCTCTGGAGGGGGATCGACACGTTCTGGTCATCCAGCCGGGCCTCGGATACCTGGGTGAAGATCCAGTAGCCCCCCGCGGCGACCAGCAGCAGCAGGCCAACGGTAATGAGGGAGATACCCGAGATGCGGTAAAACATCCCGGACCTCCAGGCCCCGGCACTAGTCGTTCTCATACATCCCCGTCCCAACCTCTTCCATCAGGAGAACTAAGCCCGGCCCCAGAGGCGACCGACATTACCTATTGGGATAGACCCCTCCATCGCGCTCTGTCCACCTTGTCCTTTGGGCTGCGGGGCAACACCTCCG
>JACZVB010000085.1 GCA_022572865.1 Chloroflexota bacterium
TCCTGGTGGAGACGGGGATGGTGAAGGTGTCGGAGCCCACTACGGAGATAGGCCTTGAGACCCTGGCGGGGCTGATAAAGGCCCGGGTCTCGGTAGAGGGGGGCCGGGCCAAATCCGTGACCATCCGCAACGTGCCCGCCTTCTCCTATGCTCGAGATTTCGAGCTGAAGACCGAGCGGTTCGGGACGCTGAAGATAGATGTGGCCTACGGCGGCATGTACTATCTGCTGGTCGCGGCCGAGGACGTGGGCCTGACCCTGGAGCAGGGGGAACTGGACAAGATCATCGCCTACGGCAACGCCATCAGGGCCGAGGCCCTGGAGCAGATACAGCCGGAGCACCCCGCGGCCGCAGAAGAGGCCCAATCCTTCTACGGCGGCACCATGCAGGTCCAGTTCTACGGGCCGCCGACCCACCCGGAGGCCGATATGAAGAACGTTGTCGTGGTGCCTCCCTCCAGTATAGATCGTTCGCCCTGCGGGACTGGGACCTGCGCCCGGCTTGCCAATCTCCACGCCAGGGGGAAGATCAAGGTGGGAGAGGAGTTCGTCCACGAGAGCTACATCGGCACCCTGTTCCGGGCCAGGATCGTGGAAGAGACCCGGGTTGGGGACTACCCGGCCATCATCCCCGAGCTGACTGGGTCGGCCCACATAACGGCGATGCAGCAGTTCGTGGTGGACCCGGAAGACCCGCTGAAGGATGGATTCTTGATGAGCTAACAGACTGATGAAAAATGGGGAGTGCAGTCCCGGCATGTCGGGATTGCCAGGAGTCTGAGGGTGTCCCTCAGATATAAATTCCCTCCCCCTTCCAGAAAAGGAAGGGGGATACAGGGGGATGGTTCGGTGGCTGGCAGATCACGAGTGCGTCCCTATGCAGGGCAGATATTATGATGCGGTTTTCCGTAATCAAGCACTAATGGGCCGGGCCCCGGCCCCCGTCAATCTAGGCATGTCCCGAGAATCGGGACTCGACTATCTCCAGGAAGATCGCATAAGGAGGACAGATGGCGGTGGATAGTCTCAAATTTGGAGTCTGCCTGGCATATTATTTCGACCCGCAAGATACGGGGGAGATCGCCCGGCGGGTGGAGGAGCTGGGCTTCGATTCTCTGTGGGTTACGGAGAACGTTCACTCGCGTACACCGTCCCTGGAGCCCCTGATGGCGTTGAGCACCTTCGCTGCTAATACCACACGGGTGACCATAGGCCCGGCGGTCTTGCTGCTGCCCCTGAGAAACCCGGTAGGCCTGGCCCACGCCGCCGCCACCCTGGACAAGCTGTCGGGCGGGCGGTTAATACTGGGGGTGGGGTCGGGAGGGGGTGCCCCGGAGGGGTACCAGGCCTATGGAGTGCCCCTGGAGGAGCGAGGCCGGCGCTCCGACGAGATCCTGGAGATCATGACGGCCCTATGGACCGGGGAGCCGGTCTCCTTCGACGGTGTACACTACAGCTTCTCCGAGTACACCCTGGGAGCGAGGCCTGTGCAGCGGCCTCATCCACCCATCTGGCTGGGGGGCGATGCTCCGGCCGTGGTGAGGAGGGTGGCCCGGTGGGGCCAGGGATTCTTCCCCGCCCACAAATCGCCGGCTGAATGCGCAGGCCTGTATGATAAGGTCCGGGGCCTTCGACAGGAGTATGGCCGGGGGTCGGTGGAATTCACGAATGCGGCCTACCTCTACGTCAATCTGGCCGAGAGCGGTGAGTTGGCCCTGAAGGTGACCAAAGAGGTCCTGCTGGAGCGGTATACCTATCCCGTGACCCATCTGAGGCTCGGGGCCACCTGCATCCTGGGCGCCGTCGATGACTGCGTGAGGCTATTGAAGGAGTATCAGGCCGCGGGGGTCGCTCACATCGTCCTGGACCCCACCTGCCCTAAGGAGGAGGTCCTGCCCCTGCTGGAGAGGGTCTCCCGGGAGATTCTGCCCCATTTCAAGTAGCGGGCCCCGTTCATGTTGGTGAAAGGCAGATGCATGCTTCCGACCCTGCCCCTGCCCCTGGCCAGGCTCACGGCGCAGGTTTGGAGCCCTCAAATCAATAAATGCAACAAAGCCCGCCATTTTCAGTAACTTCCTCAGAGGGATTCCATCCCGACTCATCGGGATGGCGGGGGTATGTCCCGACAAGTCCCGAGTATCGAGACAAGTCGGGACCATATTTATTATGTCCCCCTCCCTCCCAAGCATGCCCTGAGCTTGCCGAAGGGGGAGAGGGGGACACAAGCCTGTCCTGAGCTTGTCGAAGGAGGGTGAGGGTTTTGATAGAGGCTCTTATAAGAACAAGATTTTAGAGGAGACGACTGATGGCTGACATACGTTTCGGGGTCACCTATTCGGAGAGGAAAGACTTCTCGGACCTGCCGGACTACGCCCGGAGGGTCGAGGAGCTGGGCCTGGACTCCATCTGGGTGACGGAGAACATCACCTCCAACGCCCCGGCCCTGGAGTGCTTCACGTCCATGTCCTTCATGGCGGCCCACACCAGCAGGCTGACCATCGGCACGTCGGTGCTGCTGCTGCCCCTGAGGAATCCGGTGCTGGTGGCCCAGACGGTGAACAGCCTGGACGTGCTTTCGGGGGGAAGGGTGGTGCTGGGGGTTGGGGTAGGGAACGCAGGCCCGGACTTCGATGCCTACGGGGGCGATTCACACCAGCGAGCGGGCCGCGCCGATGAGTCTTTGGAGATCATCAAGAGGTTGTGGACCGAGTCCTCCGTGACCCATGATGGCAGGCACTTTCACCTGAAGGACTACACCCTGGCGCCCCGCCCCCTTCAGAAACCCCATCCGCCTATCCAGGTTGGGGGCAGCGCCGACGCGGTGCTGAGGCGCGCCGGCAGGTTCGCCGATGCCCTCGTACCCGTGGGCAAGACTCCGGAGCAGGCAAAGTCTCTGTTTGAGAAGACCGAGGCCTATGCCCGGGAGTGTGGCCGGGACCCGTCCTCCATGGCCAGGGTGATGCATATCTTTATGTGCCTCACCGGCAGTCGTGAGGAGTCATCCCGTATCTCCGGCGAGGTGCTGACCGAGAGATACCAGGGCTCCACCGCCCTGGCGGCCGGCGGCCCCTTCCTCTTCGGCACCCCTGAGGAGGCGAGCCGGGTTGTGCAGGACTTCGTAGACATCGGGGTGAAGGAGTTCGTGTTCAACATGACCTGCCGTCCGGAAGAGGCCATATCCCAGGTGGAGACCTTCGCCACGGAGATCATGCCCAGGTGGCGATAGGTGTAACTCAATGTACCCTCACCTTCGGTCAAGGGGACGCTGCTTTGGCCCCCATTCTCGTGATGTCAATCGGACCATCCTGAGGCCGTTAATTAAGCTTCCCGCAATGTGGAGTGTCGAGGCGAGGGGCGGAGCCCCCGCTCGTGGTGAGCTTGCCTGTCCTGAGCAAGGCCGAAGGGTCGAACCATGACGGGGATTTGGGGCCACCCCCCCAACTTTGCCTTGACTGACCTCTTGCCCCTTGCTATTCTTCTGGCGGCCTTCGGGATCGGGGAGTGACCCGGTCTACTCTCGACCCTGGAGCCTCGGGGAGGTTTCCGCTAGCTTCGCTAGGAGGTGCATCGATGGGGTTTAAGAGTAAAGAAACAGTCGCCTACAGATCGGACAGCTCGCGTTCAAAACAGCTTTACGAGCAGGGCCTGAAGGTATTGCCGGGGGCCAACAGCCGCCACTCGGTAACCATGGACCCTTACCCCATCTACGTCAGCAGCGGCAGCGGAAGCCGGATCATCGATGTGGAAGGGGAGGAGCGTATCGATTTCATCAACAACATGACCTCCCTGGTCCACGGGCACGCCCATCCGGCCATCGTGGAGGCGGTGAAGAAGCAGTTGGAGCGGGGCACGGCCTTTGCCATGCCCACGGAGCCGGAGTTGGAGCTGGCCTCGCTGTTGGTGGAGAGGATCGACTACATAGATAAGCTTAGGTTCTGTAACTCGGGGACCGAGGCGGTGATGCTGGCGATAAAGGCGGCCCGGGCCTTCACCGGCAAGCACAAGATTGCTAAGATTGAGGGGGCCTACCACGGCACCTACGATTACGCGCAGGTCAGCGAAGGCCCGGGGCCCGAGGAGTGGGGCGACCCCACCGAGCCGGTCAGCGTCATCGAACCCAGCGTTGCCCCCAGCGTAAAATCAGATGTCATAGTGATGCCCTGGAACGATATTCAGGCCTGCACCTCCATCATCGAGAAGCACAGGGATGAGCTGGCCGCAGTGCTCATCGATCCGTTGCCCGCCGCCCTGGGCTGGATCCCCCCCGAGCCCGGATTCCTGGAATCGTTGCGGGAGATAACCCGGGGCTACGGCATCCTCTTGATCTCCGACGAAGTGATCAGCTTCCGGGTCTCCTACAACGGAGCTTTGCAGGAATACGGTATCAAGCCGGACATCACGGCCCTGGCCAAGATAATCGGCGGGGGCTTCCCCGTGGGGGCCGTGGGTGGAAGCGACGAGGTGATGGAGGTCTTCGATCACCGCAAGGGCCACAAGGTACACCACGGAGGTACCTTCAACGCCAACCCCATCTCCATGACCGCGGGCCTGACCGCTATGAAGCTGATGACCCCCGAGGCATTCGACCGCCTCAACGAGATGGGGGACCACGTTCGTAGCAGGCTCAACCAGCTGATAGCCCGTAGGGAGGCGCCGGCCCAGATCACGGGGAAGGGCTCCCTGTTCTGGCTCCACCTGACGGACAAGAAGATGGAGAATTTCCGGGACTTCGTCAGCAATGGGCCGGAAAAATCCCTTTTCCACAGCTTCAGCCAGGAGATGCTGGGCCACGGGATCGTCTACGCTGGCAGGGGCCTCAGCTGCCTGTCCACGGTGATGGGGCAGGAGGAGCTTGACGCCTACGTGGAGGCGGTGGATGCGTCCCTGGACGCGATAAGCTTCTAACAGGCGAAAAGGGACGGAGTCACTGACTGTGCGCCCGCGGCCTTGGGGTTGGCTGGTCGCAAAAGCAACGTCCGCTGGCTACCTCTAAGCCAGCGCCGTTATGTGGCGGTCGATCCCCTCGGTGGCGAACCCGGATCCCCACAGACACGGTAGAAGCGCAGCCACGCCTGCTTGGCTTGCTGGACGTCCCACAGCTTCGTAGCCCGCCGGTATTGGCCAGCGTGATCCCGTTGAGGATGGGTGGTGCCTCTCGCTCCTCATGCGCAGGGCCAGGTCGACGACCAAAGGGCACCGCGGTTACGACGCGATCGATTAGATTTCAGCATGTGACCTTATGGGAAAACCGTAGCCCGCAATTCATTCATCTGGTCCACTGATTGGATCCTGGGAAAACCACAGCCCGCAAGTCATTGAGCAAACCCAACAGCCAATCGTCTTCATTGAACGAGTTATCGTGGAGGTCCAGTAGATTTGCGTTCGTTACTGCGATGGTTGACTCCAATGTGCTAGTCATCGCCTCCAAGCTCGAAATGCGAGCTTCGAATGTGGTATTGGAAGATGGATCGGTGGTACCAGGAACACCCTGGAGCCCCTGCTCACCTGGGGGCCCCGGCTCACCCTGAATCCCTTGTTCACCCTGGATGCCTGGGTCACCTTTGACACCCGGGTCACCCTTCTCACCCTGAGAGCCTGGCAGACCGGCGACGCCTGGGGCACCGTCTGCTCCATCATTACCCGGCGGCCCTTCGATATTCCACTCAAGTAGAGTCCAATTTAATGGGCAGGTTTCATCCGGACCGACGATCTTTGCTATACCGACTCCATCGCGTACGCACGCGTAAATCACATTACTCTGGGTCTCTTGTGCATTGATCAACCGGGAGCCCATCAGCGCGCCAGCCAAGGCCACCATGACGAGTAACATAGGAACCCAGAACATTCTTCTAATCGGTGGATTGAACCTTGCCATTGTGTCCCCCTATTGCAACGTAGTTCAAGCTAAGGGTTCTCCCTTGGGATCTTTAGGACTATCTCGTTCCCATTGAACTCCCAGCGCCCACTATAGCCGACTTCATACTCCTCCAAATAGAACGTCTCATCCGGATACAGCAGCAGGAAATCGCCTAGACGGTCGAGATCCATGCTTAGGTACAGCCCTGGCAGATTTTCGCCTGTTTCATATTTCTCCAAGGTATCCCCATCCAGGTCGATAACGTTGTGCTGAGCTGGTCGGGTCACCGTTCCTACTACCGCAGTTTCGCCGGGAGCGGTTGTGGGAGGGTCCTTTCGCTCGAAAACGGCTGTTACCTGCTTTGACGCATCCATGACCAACGGCTGCGAAGATTGGTCACCAGAAAGTGCTCCCCTCCAATGTTTGAAACGCCAGCCGCGATTGGGTCGCACTATTAGGTTAACCGGCTCGCCTTGTTCAAGGCGTACTAGGCTTTCTGTCGCATAGAAGCCGAACCC
>JACZVB010000086.1:0-4857 GCA_022572865.1 Chloroflexota bacterium
TAAAGCCGGGAGTGAGGCCTTGATCCTGGGGCCCATGATCCTGGCCATCATCTCCGTGAAGCCGAACATGGCCCTGAGGACCTCCGGCGGGACGGGGTCCTCCAGGAACAGGCGTCTGTGGGTTGTCCGGAGCAGGTGCCGGTCCGGGGATGGGGACGTAAGCTCCGTTGTGTCACCGGCCATATCGCCGATATACTTCATAAAGGTTGCCAGTCCCCTGGCGTTGGTGTCCTCGATGCCCAGCTCGTTCAGCAACTCTTTGCCATACTGGATGGCGATGCCCTGGTATGCTCGCCTGACGATCTGAGCTGTGACAGGGGTGCCCAGCAGCTGAAGCAGGGCCAGGACGGACTCCTCTACGTATCCCCTGCCGAAGTTACGTTTGGCTTTCGCCCTCCGGTCCGGGGGCCACAGCTCCGGGTCCAGCTTCGGCGCAGTCTCAGGGTCGAACTCAGGCATGGTGGCCGCGGGGTCGAATCTGAAGCGTTCCTCTTCTGTGAGGTCGTGGTCGTACTCCATGAAGTAACCTTCGGCATACGGCTCGCCGTCGGTGAAACCCTTGGATAGGACGAACCCGAGGCGCGGGCGGTTGAGCCGGAGGGCGTTGTACGGGTGCCAGCCGGCGAAGATGGCCCTGCCCATGCGAGGTGGGATAGCAAGCCATCCTGTGCCCGCCGGCCCGAACGGGGCGTTGTAACGGATCCACGCCTTGTTGGGAGACTCCTCGACCATCTCCATATCCAGGCCCCCCAGGGCATTGGAGAAGAAATGATACTTCGCGGCGACAACCGCCGGGGGTTCCCGCTCCGGGTCGATGCCCAGCTTCTTGAGCCCATCCATGAAGTAACCCTTCTGGTGGTTGTGCAGAATAGCGTAGCGCCACTGGACAACTGTATCCTCACCCTGCTGGGCGTAGGTGACGACGGTCATACCGCCACCCCAGAGCCCGTAGACCTTGGAGATGAAATCGCACTGCTGCTGTAGTGACCACCTTTCCGTGGCAGAGGTCGAGTCGAGGGTCATCTGTCAGTACTCCTTTTTGTGAGACTTGCTATCCAATGGACTCTGCTGGGCAACCAATACGCCGCCCACCAACCCTTCGACAGACTCAGGACGAACGGGCGGCGTATCTTCCGCTCGTGGTGAGCCTGTCGAACCATGAGCGGCTATATACCCTTCCACTAAGGAACGAACAGGCCTCTGGACTACTTCCAGGGGCGCTTGGCCCGCCTGGCCTTGACTATACGGGTGTGGACCTTCTCCTGCATCTTGGCGTCCTCGTCCAGGACAATGGCCTTACGCAGGTCTATCACCTTGTCCCTGAGGGCTGCGGCCTTCTCGAACTCCAGGTTTCTGGCAGCCTCCTTCATCTGGTGCTCCAGGTCCTTCACCAGACGGAGGAGCTCGCCCCTGGGCACCTCTTTGTCGATGGTATAGGAAGCCCGCTCCTCGGCTATCGCCTTTACCCTATCGGTTATGTCCTTGATGGCCTTGGTGATCCCCTGGGGGACGATGTTGTGCTCCTTGTTGTAGGCTTCCTGAATCTTTCTGCGGCGGTACGTCTCGTCGATGGCTGTTTTCATCGACCTAGTGACTATGTCGGCGTACATGATGGCGTGCCCCTGGATGTGGCGGGCGGCACGGCCCATGGTCTGGATCAGGGCCCCGGCCGATCTCAGATACCCCTCCTTGTCGGCGTCCAGGATGGCGACAAGGCTGACCTCAGGCAGGTCTAGCCCCTCTCTCAGCAGGTTTATGCCCACCACCACGTCGTACACCCCCAGGCGCAGGTCCCGGAGGATCTCACTGCGCTCGAAGGTGTCGATCTCGGAGTGGAGGTAGTGGGTCTTGATACCCATCTCCAGCATGTAGTCAGCCAGCTCCTCTGACATCCGTTTGGTCAGGGTAGTCACCAGTATCCGCTCGTTCCGCTCCACCCGGGTCTTGATCTGATAGAGAAGGTCGTCGATCTGGCCCTCGGTTGGCTTCACCTCTATGGTGGGGTCCACCAGTCCCGTGGGACGGATGACCTGCTCCACGATCTGGCTGCTGTGCTCGTGTTCGTAGGGCCCCGGGGTGGCGGAGACACAGATCATCTGGTTTATGTGGCGCTCGAACTCCCCGAAGTTGAGAGGCCGGTTGTCCAGGGCCGAGGGGAGGCGGAAGCCGTAGTCCACCAGGGTCTGCTTCCGGGAGAGGTCCCCGTGGAACATCCCCCTGACCTGAGGCAGGGTCATGTGGGACTCGTCGACTAGGAGCAGAAAGTCGTCGGAGAAGTAGTCCAGCAGGGTCCAGGGAGTGCTGCCGGCGGCCCTGCGGGCCAGGTGACGTGAGTAGTTCTCCACCCCGGCGCAGTACCCTGCCTCCCGCAGCATCTCCAGGTCGTAGTTGGTTCTCTGCTCCAATCGAGCCGCCTCCAGCACCTTGCCCTGAGACCTGAACCACTTGACATGTTCCTCCATCTCCACCTCTATGTCCTCGAGGGCCGCCGTCAGCTTCTCGTGGGAGGTGACGAAGTGCTTGGCCGGGTAGATATCCACCCAGTCCCGGTCCCCCAGAAGCTCGCCCGTCAGGGGGTCCACCTCGACGATACGCTCGATCTCATCACCCCAGAACTCTATGCGGATGGCTATCTCCTCGTAGGCAGGCTGAATCTCCAGAGTGTCCCCACGGATGCGGAAGCGGCCCCTGGTGAAGTCCATGTCGTTTCGCTCGTATTGCATGTCCACCAGGTGACGCACCAGCTTGTTCCGGTTCCGCTTCTCCCCCTTGCGAACGTTGACTACGAAGGAGTGGTACTCGGCGGGGTCGCCCAGACCGTAGATACAGGAGACGGAGGAGACTATTAGAACGTCTCGCCGGCTCAACAGTGATCGAGTAGCCGAGTGACGCAGCTTGTCTATCTCCTCGTTGATATCCGCGTCCTTCTCGATGTACAGGTCCGTCCTCGGGATGTAGGCCTCGGGCTGGTAGTAATCGTAGTAGCTGACGAAGTATTCGACGGCGTTGTCGGGGAAGAACTCCTTGAACTCGGTGGCCAGCTGGGCCGCCAGGGTCTTGTTGTGGGCGATGACCAGGGTGGGCCTCTGTACCCGCTCGACGATGTTGGCCATGGTGAAGGTCTTGCCGCTTCCCGTCACCCCCATCAGGGTCTGGCACCTCATTCCCGACTCCAGGCCCGCGACCAGCTTGTCCAGCGCCTGGGGCTGGTCTCCCGTCATCTTGAAGTCGGAGACCAGCTTGAACTTGTTCTCGATTGCCGTGGTCATTGGTCAGCGATTCCTCGCGCCCAGTCTCGGGCGGTGTCCAATCCTACACTGACTAGTCTAGCCTGTTTCTACAGGCTTTTCAAAGCAAAACATCGAGGGCGGTGAGGTCTGTATGTCACCTGTGTGTACCAAGACCCGGCATTGTACAATAGGATGGATCGAATTCCTGGAGATGCTAGATGTCAGACGTTCTGGAGCTGATAGGCAACGCGGACGAAGGCGTATATGCGGTGGACTCGGAGCAGAAGATCATTCTCTGGAACGGGCGCGCCCAGAAGATTCTGGGCTACACCTCAGAGGAGGCCATTGGTCGCTACTGCTATGACCTGATAGAGGGCACGGATGAGAAGGGTAATGTGCGATGCGAGAACAATTGTGCCGTCATGCAGACAGCCAGGTCATCGGGCCGAGTTCCAAGCTGTTACTGTGTGATGAAAAGGAAGGACGGCAAATCTGTGTGGTTGCACATTACCCATCTGGTTATACCGTCCGGAGATAAAGACCTGGAAGCGGTGGTGCACATCTTCCGAGATGTCTCCGAATACATGGAGGCCAAGGAGTTGGTGCAAAGGTTGCAGGCATATCTATCCCGAGACCCCGCTTTCACGAACTCTCCCACCGAAGCCCAAAACATGCCCGCTGAAAAACCAGGGGTCTCTTTAACCAACCGAGAGCAACAGGTCCTTCGTAGCCTTGCACATGGGATGACGGCCGACACCATCGCCAAGGATCTGGTTATAAGCCTGGCGACCGCGCGGAATCACATCCAGAACATCCTCAACAAGCTTGATGTCCACTCCGCCCTGGAGGCGGTGGCCTACGCCTCTAAACACGGCCTCCTGTAGCACCCTTCACCTCTCCTTCCCACCCCCATTTCCCTTTATGGTGAATTTTCACTAGGGGAAATAACGTATTTGCATCATGTGAAGTAATTCACATGATGCTACCTTTGAGTTGAGGGATGGGAAGCTAGGTCACAAATGGACCCCATCTCCAAAGCTCAGGAAAGGGGTGTGCTATGAGAGGTAGCCTAACAAGCTTCAAAATGAATAAAAAGCTATTGGTGGGTGTAACGGCGGTGGTGCTCTTAGCCCTTATAGCTGCGGCCTGCGGCGCGAGTGAGGTCTCGACCCCCACTTCTTCGCCAACTTCCACGGCTACTCCGGCTCCTTCGGAAGCTACTGCTACACCGCCGGTTGAGGAGGTCGAACCGACTCCCGGGCCTTCACTGGCCGTGACGTACGACCCAGAGAATGCCCACTCCGAAGGCTACTGGTATTCCCGGTATAACTTGATCCAACTGGTCATGCGGTCTGGCCTGGGCATCCAGCTCATGCCGCCCCCAGAGAAGATGATGGCCATGATGGAGATGGCCGGCATCGACGAGGCCCCAGCCAAACCTTACATGTTGCAGGCGGCGTACGCTTCTGCCGATCCCCACTTCATTATCGCCTTCAATGGCAACGATAACGATCTCTCCAACTTCCGGTGGGACCCCGCCAAGATGGACACCACCGTAACAACTCAAGCCATGGCCTATACCATCATCAAAGAGATCATCTGGGCCAAGTCTTTCGCAAGTGATGTG
>JACZVB010000086.1:4867-6366 GCA_022572865.1 Chloroflexota bacterium
CAACTTCATGATGACCAAATTAATGTCTGTCGATGGTCTCTTCCTCCCAGCCTGGAGGGAAGGAGAGGCGCTGGATGAGGAGCCTACTGCCCAGGACCAGATGGCTATGCTCTGGGCCCTGTCGGAGATGGCCGACTACGCCACTGGTGAATACGGCTGGTATGCAGCGCCGTTAACTGCTGATAAGGCGTTCGCCATAGCCGATGGGCTGCTGGCTACGGTGGCCGACTCGGAGAAGTCCCGCCCTGGCTTCCTTAACGGTCTACTAACCCGGGACCTGGGTCTTGCCCTCACTGCCCTTTCCTCCTACGTCGGTTATGCCCAGGATGGCGCCGCACGGGCCCTGGCCCTGGAAGAATCGATCCCCACCCTGGCCGGAGAGCTGCTCAGCAGGATGGAGGAGAAGGGCAAGCTAGCGGCCGACGGGGGCTACAGCCAGAGCTCTACTCAGGCCACCGCCGTTCAGGGGTTGGTGTATGCCCACAAAGTCACAGGCACCAACAGCTACCGAGTAGCGGCCCTGGCAGCTTGGGACTATATGGAGACCCTCTGGGATGAGGCCTCGGGGCTCTATGCTCCGCCCTCTGCAGCGGCGGACTACATCTATTCCATTAGGGATGTAGGGGACATCAGCGGTGCGGTGAACGCCCTTTTGAACGGCCTGAACCTCGATGTAGATCATAGATACGCCACCTTCTTCAACTCGGTGGTGAACCGATCGGGCCTGCTCATTGCTGAAGGTCTGGCCACTGGTGGCGAGCGGGACGACGACGGAATTCCGGTGCCTGGAAACGCCGGCGGAGCCTTTGGTCAGGCCCCGGTGTTTGCCACGGAGGTGGTGTACCACACCGCAACAGGTGAATGGGAGGTTTCAAACCCTCGATTCACCACGGCGTACGCCATGTACGCCTCTAATCAATTGATGTGGATGAGCAGTTGGGCCGGCAGGCCTGCAGTGGCTGGATTCGGGATTCCGGTTACCCCCGCCTCGGTAAGGAAAGGCAATTAGGATGAGGCGGGCCACGGCCCGCTCCCCCCAAGAATGTACGCTTGAAGAGATCAGACGCAAATAGATGGGAGAGAGGAAATGGATCGGATCAAGATATCGGTCATAACTCTGATATTGCTGGTAGCAGTCATAGCGTTGGTAATACCAACGTGGGGAAGTGAGGCCCTGGCCGAAGATGACCCGACGGTCCTGCCAACCCTAACCGAGACCGCAGTCTTGCTGTCCCCACCCCAGGTGCCCCCACCCATCGAGAGAGACGAAAGGGCCTTGGTAAAGGTGGAGTTGGAGACCCGAGAGGTGGTTGGGACACTTAGCAATGGCGTTGAGTTCGAGTATTGGACCTTCAATGGCACTGTCCCCGGTCCGATTATTCGAGTGCGGCAGGGCGATACAGTGGAGCTAACCCTCCGTAACGCGGAGGACAGCAAACTGCCCCACTCCATAGACCTTCATGCAGTCACAGGCCCGGGTGGCGGGGCGACGGTCACCC
>JACZVB010000087.1 GCA_022572865.1 Chloroflexota bacterium
GTTCCAGTGCCCGCACTACCTCTCGACTACTATACAGTCCCAACGCTGAGGGTTTCCACTTCTACGTCGGCAACCTGAATAACCTCTTGACCGGGGGCATCTTCAAAGTAAAGCTCCAGAGCCTCCTTGATCGCTGCCCGAGCCTGCACGCGCGTATCGCCAAAGGATGAAACATCCACGTTGAGGGCTTGGGCCACCCATACCTTCCCGTCCCTGTAGAACACTACCTCAATTCTACGCATATCTGTCACCCTCTCCAGGTTTGCTTAACGCTCATATCTTGCTTGTATGAGATTATAACCTTTACAAACCGGAGCTGAGGGAATTCGAACCCCCGACCCCCCATTTTATCGGGATGCCCTCCCGGTCACTATTAGCCAGCGGGGTCTGGTTTACCCCCCGGCAACCTCGGCGGGGGAGGGCAGGTTAAAAGCGGGCATCACCTCTCTGGCAAACCGGTCGAGCTGCTCCGAGTACTCGGCTAAGGGCATCCCCTCGGGCCAGTGGAGTATGACATGCTCCAACCCCTGGTAGCGGGGCCTCGAACTCCTTCAAAGTGTCGATGGTCTGCTCCGCAGGCCCGCATAGCCAGACCTTCTGCTGGATACCGTCCTTTAATGTGGGAGAGCGGACCGGGGCGCCGGGCGCGCCCCAGGGCTTTCCATCCTCATCGGCGTACCTGACCATGCCAAAGGGCGCGTACCACTTATATCGCTCATCGTGATAAGGCTCCACCCTGCACATCGCCTCCTTCTGGGTATCGGCCAGGTAGAAGAAGAGGCCCAGGGCCAGGTCTTCGCCCAGCTCCAGGCTGCGATTGACCCTGCCCGCGGCCTCCTGGTATGCATGGAACACCTGGTCCACCAGCTTCTCGCCCGTGCCGTGCACCACCCCCTTGATGCCGTGCCGGACGATGTACTCCAGGGTCCTGCCGCTGACGATGGGCTGCCATATCTCCACCGGCCTGTTCACCGGCCTGGGGACCAGGGTTACGTCCTCCATCTGATATCCCCGATACTCGACGGGGGCCGGAATGGTGTAATGCTTGCCCTTGTGGGTGAAGGCTTCCTCGTTGAAGGCCTTGAACAGTATCTCCATCTGCTCCTCGAAGAGCTCCTTATTGGCATCGTTGTCCACCATGGGCGAGCCGAAGCTCTCGACTTCACGGGTATGGTAGCCCCGTCCCACCCCGAAGATGACCCGGCCCTTGGTGAGGATATCCGCCATTGCATAGTCCTCGGCCAGACGCAACGGGTGCCACATGGTCACTATGTTGAAGGCGCAGCCGAATTTCAGCCGCCTGGTCTGCGTCGCCAGATACGTGCCCAGCATGAGGAGATTTGGGATGCACTCATAGCCCTCTCGCTGGAAGTGATGCTCCGCCAGCCAGAGGGCATAGAAGCCCTGCTCATCCATCTGCCTGGCGATCCTGGTAGCCATGTCGAAGCACTGTACCAGGCGTTCGTTGGGGTAACGGCGCTGGTTGGCGGGCGTCCCCTGAATGCCGACGTTATCCAGCTCTATATGGCCGACGTAAAGAACGGAGAAATGCTTGATCATAGCCCCTAGTCCCTCCCGTAAACAGGATTGCGCCCGGGCCCCTCGTCATCATCGGAGGGGATGCGATATCCACATGCAGTATCACGTTTCAATCTGCCATGTCCCGTTGGACGGGACACCACGGAAGATGAAAAGTCATTACCGTTCGTGGTGAGCGTGTCGAACCATGAACGGTATGCGCCCAGTCCTTCGACCCTTCGACTAAGCTCAGGACAGGCAAGCTCAGGACGAACGGGCTATTGTCAGGGAAATCATGCCCTTTTAACAGGTGACCACACTTCCTTATCATATCTACCGCCCGGGCCCCGGCATGGGCCCTTCACTTTATGTCGAGGGATTTGACCCTACTGGTGTCGGGCTTTAAGGTTGGAGAGCGATCGCCGAGGACCCGGGTCCTCACTAAGAAGGTCATCCTGGTAGGTAGCTGTAGCCCCTCGAAGGCCCCGGGCCCTTTTCAAATTGTCGTAGGTATAGAGAAGCAGGGCCAACCCCGAGAGCACCTCCGGGACCTCCGACCCCACAGGCCGGATGTCCAGGTCGATCATCAGGGCCCGAAGTATGTTCCCCGGATAGGACTGACCGCCCCATATCCAGATCACTATCCCCACCAGAGGTGGGACCAAGATTAAGGAGGGCAGGAAAAAGTCCGCAGTGGTCACCCTACGATGTCGGTGTAAAAGGGCCCTTGCCCCTGCCCCCACCAGCCCTAGAAGCGCGGCCAGGAAGAAGGCCGTTCTGAAGACCCGGTCCAAACCGGTTATGTTATGAATGCCCGTCTCCCCCTGCTCGTTAACACTGGCCAGGGCCTCTGGAGTCGACCAGTCAAACAGCCGCTGCCCCCAACTGATCTCTTCCATGACAACAACCATAAAGGCCAGGGCCAGCAGGGCGTAGACCAGTCCAATGCGACGATGCCCCAGCCGCTTCATCAGTAGAGCCGTGACGGCCACCGTGATGGCGGCGATGAGATACGCGGTCACGGTCCACCATTCGCTGACACCGTCCTCGCCTGCATACCACGCCACGTCCCAGAAGTCCATCAAGGACCAGTAGGCCAGCAGGGTGAAGGCCAGCACGCCTCCCAAGGCGAGGAGAAATCTGCCATCGTACCGATCGGGGCGAAGGGGCGTGAGGTCGAAGAACCGGTCCACCCCCTGGACGAGCCTAGCCGTCAGCAAGTTAGGGACTCCTGACGCCCAGTGCGGCAGTCTGTTGACCCTAGCACGGATATGCTCCCTCATATCGGCCCTACAGGAGGCGGCTGGGCATCGGGGTGTCCCTCTTCACGAATCGGTCGGCACTGAACAGATCAAGGGGGAGGGAAGGTTTTCCATCGATGATCATCTCGGCTAGCAGCTGCCCCACCATGGGGCCCAGGGCAAACCCGTGGCCGCTGAACCCCATGGACAGGAAAAAGCCCTCAGGCCGGCCAACGGGCCCGAGGACGGGGAGGAGGTCTGGGGTCAGGTCTATGTATCCGGCCCAGTGCTTCTGTATCGAAAGACGTTTCAGCCTAGGTATCAATCTACTGGCGGCGTCTAGCTGTCTACGCACCTTGTGGAGGGCCCGTTTGGGCTCCTTATTCCTGGGGGCGATGTGGTGGTTAGCCCGGCCCCGCATCGAGGCCAGAAAGGCCCGAAGGTCATGCCGCAACAGTTCCATGTCCAGCCTGAAAGACACATACTTGCGCTGCTTGATGAGCCTGGGAAGCCAGACGGCAATGTCCCGCATGTCGTGGAAGGAGAGGTCGTGGTAGACCGCCTGGTCTCGGTAGCCATTGCTGACCCGGATATTCCCCGATGCCGTCTGGCGCATGCAGTATATCCCGCTGCGTACGAAGGGCTCGATGAATCGGGGCGCGGGCTCCGTTTCGCCCTGGGACAGCCGCACTATCTGGATGGGTATGTGGACACCGACCCTATCGGCCAGGCGATAGGCCCAGACCCCAGCCGCGTTCACCACCACATCCGTCTTGATCTCTCCCTTGTTGGTGTCAACGGATGTTACCCTGCCTCCCGTGACCCCGATGTCGGTAGCAATACAACCGGTGTATATCTGGACCCCATACTCCCGGGCGGCCCTGGCGAAACCATCCACCACCTTGACCGGGTTCACGTGGCCCTCGTGAGGAGAGTAGGCCATATCGTAGAATCCGCCTTCGATATACGGGAACCTGCGCCTCACCTGCTCCCGTCCCAACAGCTCCAGCTCCACGCCGGCATCCTTCGCAGCAGTCACCATCTCCTGGAAGAACGACCTGTCCGCTTCGGCCTCCGCGGGCAGAAGCCGGCCCTCTTTGATGAACTCCACATCGTAGCTTAGATCATCGCTAAGCCGGTCATAGAGCCGGAGGCTGTGCTCGACAAAGTGGAACTCGCCCTCCTGCTTCCCCAGCAACCCCACCGCGGCCGTCGTCCTGCCGGAGGCCTCGAAGGCGATCTCATCCTTCTCCAGAAGCACCACCTTCTTGCCCCTTTTGGCCAGGTTGTAGGCGATGGCGCACCCGGATATCCCTCCTCCAACCACCACTACATCGGCCCTATCCTCCATTACTCACCCTCTTCGACACTCTTCTATAAAGCAGTTTAGGGGCCATGAAGACTCTACATCAACCGCTTCGGCACCTGCACCCGCCCTTCGGCGAAGCGGCTGGGCCGGAAGGAGTGAATCGACATAGAAGTCTGGCCCTCGATCACCAGGTCGGCCATCACCTTTCCTACGATAGGCCCTAGAGCGAATCCGTGGCCGCTGAAGCCCATGGCCAGATACAGGCCCTCGGGCTTATCCACGGGCCCGATAATGGGCAGAAAATCGGGAGTCATGTCCACGAAACCGGACCAGGTCCGGGTCAGCTTGATCCCCTTCATGTCGGGAACCAGCTTGCTCACCCGGGCCAGTTTCCTCTCCAGGTTCTTCGGATGTCTCCTGGGTTCCATGCCCACGGGGGCCGGAGCACCCGACTTTCGGCGTAACATCCTGTTTACAAGCGCGGTGAAGTCATGCTTGAGGATGGCTAGATTGAGTTGTAGGGTCACGTCCCGTCGATACTGGAGCAGCCTGGGAGCCCACATCCTGATGTCCCGGAGGTCATGGAGGGACAGGTCGTGGTAGACATCCAGCTGACGATAACCTCCGGTTATGCGAAAGGTGCCCGATGCGGTCTGCCTTGCGCCGTAGTTGGGGCCCCGCAGAAAGTAGTCGAACAGCCGGGGAGCGGGCTCCGTCTCTCCCTGCACCACCCGGATCAGCTGGATGGGCAGATGTACTCCCAGTCTATCGGCCAGCCGGTAGGCCCAGACCCCGGCGACATTCACCACCGTGCCGGTCTGTATCTCACCCCTGTTGGTGGAGACGGAGGAGACCCGGCCGGCTTTGACATTGATGTTCTTGACAATGCACCCGGTGTGAAAGGTGGCGCCATATTCCTGGGCGGACCGGGCGAAGGCATGGACGGTCTTGGGCGGGTTGACGTGGCCCTCGTGAGGAGAATATACGGCCTTGATAAAAGGCCCTTGCAAGAAGGGCCAGCGGGCCCGGGCCTGGTCTGGCTCCAGCCACTCTATTGCGACCCCCGACTCCTCCGCCCCATCCACCATCTCCTTGAACAGGGGCATGTCCTCATCGGTATTGGCTATCGCGATCCTGCCTCCCCTGATATATTCTATATCGGTGTTAAGCTCATCTCCCAGGCCTTTCCACAGCTCCATGCTGGCCTGGGTCAGCTTGAACTCATCGGGGTGATGCTTGCCGAGGAGGCCCACGGCGGCCATGCTCCGGCCCGAGGCCTCGTGGGCGATATCGTCCTTCTCCAGCACCACCACATTCAGCCCCCTCTTGGCCAGGTTATAGGCGGTCGCGCACCCGGAGATCCCGGCCCCCACAACGACTACATCGGCCTCTTTTTGAAGCGTGTGAGTGGACATAGGTTGAGCATAACAGGGCTTCTAACTCCATTCAAGACAATTTAGCCTCAAGGCCCCGACCTTGCCGTTTAATAAGTTCTATAAACCGGGAAATGTCCCGACTCGGCGTCGGGACCGGGGGTTTGGGGGTGTCCCCCAAACCTAATTTCTTCCCCCTTCCTGGCCAGGAAGGGGGACAGGGGGATGGTCGAAAGTGTTATTAACCACTCTCCCTCCGCCTTCCTTGACCCTATGGCGTGGCTATGCTAAAAAGAGGTCTCAATGACAGATACAGTTTCGGCGGGAACTACCACCTCTCCGGTCGCTAGTCCTCAGCCACGCAAGGACATCGAAACGATCCTCCATCCCCGTTCCATCGCCGTCGTAGGCGCCTCCACCAATCCCAAGAAGCAGGGATACATATTCGTCCAGCTCCTGAAGGAGTTCGGTTTCAAGGGCGGGGTCTACCCGGTCAACCCCAAGGCCTCGGAGATAGCGGGCCTCAAGTGCTACCCGTCCATCAAGGAGGTGCCCCGACCCCTGGACTACATCATCTCAGCGGTCCCGGCGCCTCTGGTGCCCCAGCTCATGGCCGAGGCCCAGGGCATGGGGGTGAAGGCGGTGCATCTGTTCACAGGCCGGCTGGCCGAGATGGGCACCGATGAGGGGATTCGTATGCAAAGAGAGGCGGTGGCGGCGGCTCGAGAGGGCGGTATGAGGGTCATAGGGCCCAACTGTATGGGCGTGTACAACCCAGGCCACGGCATATCATTCCGGCTCAACTTCCCTAAACGCTCGGGCCCTGTGGCCTTTCTCAGCCAGAGCGGAGGCAACGCCATAGAGTTCGTCTACCGGGCCTCCCTCCGGGGTGTCTTCTTCAGCAAGGCCATCAGCTATGG
>JACZVB010000088.1:0-3718 GCA_022572865.1 Chloroflexota bacterium
GTGCCCGGCCCCCGTGGCCAGGTCCAGGACGAAATCCGTCTCGATGGGCCGGGCCAGCTCCACCAGGGTTTCCAGGTCCTTGCCGCTGGAGTGATACCGGCTCTTATAATACGCGTCGGCCTGCCTGCCGAACTGCTCGATTATCTTCTGGTTCATCTGATGGACATCCGCTCACCGGGGAACGGTGTTTGATTATAGCCCTTACCAGTTGGGGTGTGTAGTGCTACCGGGGTAGGGTGTCTATATGGCCTGGGTTAGCTGTGGTGTCGCGGATGAACCGGGCCAGGAAACCGGGCATCTAAGCTATGATATGATAATGGCTACAGTACTAGAAGGGGGACCTTTGAAGAAGCAGAAGACCTTTGAGCAGGCTTTCCAGGGCGCCATACGTATGTCCGAGAAATATGTTGAGAAGGGGGCCTACGAGTTCTATCCAGATGCCGATATCGTAGAAGAGGTGCAGAAGGGGCTGGCAAAGAACGAGGTCGAGTTCGGCTACAGATACTGTCCCTGAATGATCGTAGAGGGCGACCCGGATCGGGATCGCATGAAGATCTGTCCCTGCGAGCGGCATCACGAGGACATAACCAGAGATGGGTTCTGCATATGAATGTTCTTCGTCAGCGAAGAGTTTCTTCGCAAGATGGAGGCGGGAGGGGAACCCTTTAGCACTGTCGCGGGCGAGGGGGGCGGTCCCGGCGAGGACCTGTTCCCGGAGAAGAAATACGCAGGCGCCCCTAAGAAATCGGCCAGGGGGCCGGCTAAGACCTGAGCCCCGGCAGCTTTCCCTCTGAGGCCCTGCCACCTGCTGGACGGTCTAGGTCCCTGCCCTTGAGTGGGGCTCCGGGTCCCGGCGAGTTTCCGCCACTACAACTTTTGTATTCGTCGTCCGTTCTATAACTCGTGAGCCTCACTTCGATTATCGCCTCATCTACAGGGCACATCCCCTTCTCGGAGCAGACATGCCTAGGTTGCGGTTAGCACTCCTGGCCCTGATACCTCTGCTGGTGGTGGTGGCGGCCTGTGGTGCTTCCAGCGCCACCCCTATCCCGACAACGACGGGCGGGCCTCCAACCCCACTTCCCACAGCGGCGGCCCCCTCGCCCACCTCCCCTCCCAGGCTGGCGCCACCGGCGACACCATCCCCGACTCCCGTCGTGGCCCTGCCCCATCTCGCCGACGTCGCCTTCGAATATGTGAAGACTCTGGCAGAAGACCTGGGGACCAGGGAGTCTGCCACAGATCTGGAGCTGGCAGCCGCCGAATTCATATCCGCTGAGCTGGAAGCTATGGCGTATGAAGTCGAAATCCGGGACTTTCTGGTCGATAGGTTTTCCCGCGATAGACCGTGGCTGATCATTGTCAGCCCCGATGAAGAGGTACTGGAATCTAATTTTCTCGGCTTGACGGGAACGGCAGAGGTGGTGGCGTCCTTGGTATCCGTGGGACTGGGGTACGAGGAGGACTTCCCTGAAGGAGGGCTGGAGGGCAAGATCGCCCTAATACGACGGGGTGAAATCACCTTCGAAATCAAGGTGCGGAACGCCCAGGCCGCCGGGGCATCGGCTGTTGTAATATACAACAACGAACCGGATAACTTCCGCGGCACACTGGCCGCTCAGGGCGATATACCGGCTCTCTCAATAACCCAGAGGGACGGCCTGCACCTATTGGACCTGCTGGGAGAGGGTGAAGTCGTTCTGGATGTCAAGTTAGTAATGATGTCTGTCGGCAGCAGGAACGTCATAGCCACAAAGCCTGGTGATGAATCTAGGACTGTAGTGGTCGGGGCTCATTTCGATACCGTTGCTGATACTGTAGGGGCAAATGACAACGCATCGGGCACAGCGGTCCTCCTTGCCATTGCCAGGGAACTCCAGGACGAGGAGCTGCCCATCACCGTGAAGTTCATCGCCTTCGGGTCTGAAGAGTTGGGCCTGATAGGCAGCATCAACTACGTCAGGTCCCTGGCCCCGGGAGATGTGGCCGGCATTATTGCCATGATCAATCTGGATGCCATCGGCTCAGGTGGAAGCCTTGCAGCGGGAGGCGCACAGAGCCTGGTGGCCGACTCACTACGCTTTGCCTCCGAGATGGGCATAGACCTCCGGCCGGGCCGCGAGCCCGACAATGCCTCCAGCGACCATGCCGTTTTCGCCCGTGTAGGTATCGATATCTTATTTTTCTTGGGGAGGGATTTCTCCCGGATTCACAGCGCAGATGATACGATAGAGTTCGTAGAGCCCCAACTGCTGGGCGATGCCGCCAACCTCAGCATCGCCATAATCAGGGCCATAGCCAGTCAATAGCTTGTTTGGGGAATAGGGATCCCTTTGGACGTGATGGTAATGAAAAACATCAGGTGGCCGCTAGCAGTAACCATCGCCCTGACCCTGATGCTGCTCTTTCCCGGAGCATTTGCAGCTGCAGACGAAGAGTGGGCGTCGGTGGCGACCCAGGACGTGCAGATAAACTTTCCCGATGACGTCGTCTTCTCGGTGGGGTTTACCAGTGACCGGCCCGTGGAGAGGGTGGTCCTGTCCTTTCGAATCGAGGGGAGGGATAGCACCCGCCGGGAGCCCGCGACCGTTGAGATGGGCGATACATTGTCCGCCGAGTTCGTCCTCAAGACCCGGGGCGGGAGTAGCCTGTTCCTGCCACCGGGCGTGGTTCTCACCTATTCCTGGACCTTCGAGGATGAGGATGGCAATACCGTAAAGTCCGACCCGGTGACTTTCATCTACATGGACACCAGGTTTGAGTGGGAGACCGTTGGCACGGAGATGGTCACCGTCTTCTACAACGGGCCCACACAGACCCGCGCGGAGACCATTCTGGAAGCCTCTAACCTCACCCTGAGGAACATGGGCGCGCTGCTGAATACAAGCCTCAGCGGGCCCATAAACATAGTCGTCTACAACAACCCTCTTCAAATGCAGGATGTTTTCCCCTTCGTGAGCAGGACCACTTCCAGTGGGCTGATCACCCTGGGCCAGGCTTATGACAAGGAGGGCGTCATCCTCATCATGGGATCCGATAGGAGGATCAGGGGGACAGCCTCCCATGAGATGTCCCATATACTCATCGCCGAAGCGGGAGAGGGGCCCGGGGTGCGGCTTCCCGCATGGCTAAACGAGGGGCTCTCCGAGATAGGCAATCTAGAGCCGGGAATGTCTTACGACCTGGCCCTTCTGATGGGTGTCAGGGAGGACCGCCTGCTACCCATAACTCACATGTCCTCCTCACCTGGGACCCCTGAGGATGCGATCCTGCTCTATGGCCAATCCAGAAACATCGTGGGTTTCATGATCGATACCTACGGCCAGCCAAAGCTGGCTGAGGTGCTTCGGGTCTACAAAAGCGGCAATATAAACATAGATGACGCCCTGACGCAGGTATACGGTTTCGAGCGGGTCGAGTTGGACAACCTGTGGCGCGACAGCATAGGCCTGCCCCACCTGTCCGAGGAGCGGACCGGCAATCGCCCAGCCGGAGACGCTACGCCCATACCGACCCGTGTTCCCCTGGGCGCTCCCACACCGGCCATCGCGCCTACCCCCGAGGCCCCTCCAGGGCTTACGGGGGAGCTTTCCACAGACTCGGAGGGGCTCGCCATCCTCCAGGACGCCTACGGGGCCAGGGCCGGTGACCCGGCCTTCGCGGCGGCGGCAGACCTGAATGCCGATGGTGTCATCAACTACTTAGACCTGGCCATCCT
>JACZVB010000088.1:3728-6328 GCA_022572865.1 Chloroflexota bacterium
CCCACTATGGCTAGGCTAATAACCACAAAACCCCCCAAACCTCTTCTGGGCATTGCTGCTCTACTTACGCTGTTTCTGTTCCTGGCCGCGTGCGGCGGGACCCAGGCCCCAGGGGTGGTATCGGTCCGGATCAGCCCGGAGTCCATTAAGGCCGAGGTCGGCCAGCGGATAGTGGTCAGCGTAAACGTCAGCCCCGAGGGCCGAGGCATCAGCGGCGGTGAACTCGCTCTCTCCTTCGATCCTGAAATCTTTACCCTGTTGGGAGTGACGCCGGGAGGACTCTTCGGCTCATCGCCCCTGGTCGGCGTCGAAGCGGTGGATAATCAGTCAGGCACCCTGGTTTATGCCCTGGCGCGACGAGGCCCGACCTCGGCCCCGACCCAGGCCTCGACCTTTGCAGAGCTTACCTTCCAGGTGTCGGGGGGTGTTCCGGCCGGCAGGTATGCTCTCTTGGTAACCAGGGTTGGCCTGGCAGACGAGGCATTCCGGGACATCCTCGACATCGAGCTAACCTCGACTATCGTCGAGCTGTAAACCCTCCGGTCCATTAGAGCAAAGGGCATCCCGTCATCCCTATGTCCACATTCTCGTTCTACAACCTCGGGTGCATTAGTCCAGGCATTGAGCTGTTAACAATGGTGCTGGTTTACACAGCGTTCTCAACCGATTCCAAGGTAACTATTTCATGTCATTCCGAGTCCTTCCCTTTGGGAAGGGCGAGGAATCCGGTGTGGGGCTATTCCTTCTCTCTCTATAGGAATTGCCTCACCGCCCCAGATTCTTCGTCCCGACTTGTCCCGATACTCGGGATAAATCGGGACTCAGAATGACAGACTAACTGGCCTCGGATGACCTGTCCCGAGTATCGGGACAGGTAGGGTGGGCCCAACAGACTAGCACCAAAGGTTATAAGAAAAGTTAGGCGCGGGTAGCGTGCAGGCCTGATAAGCCGGCTTGGGCGCGGAAAGCCTGTCAGCGGGTCCGGGGGTTGAGGATATCGTTTAGGCCGTCTCCCAGAAGGTTCCAGGCGTAGATGATGATGGCGATGGTGAACGCAGGGACGAGGATCAGGTGGGGGTCCTCCCGGAGAATACCCAGGTTGCCGACGCCGAAGTTTTCCAGGATCATCCTTCCCAGGCTGGGGTTGGGGGGCTGAATCCCGATGCCAAACCAGCTCAGGACAACTTCGCTTCCCGCCACCGCTCCCATGCCCATGGACACAGATACGATGATGGGGCTCATTGCATTGGGCAGCAGGTGGCGGGTTATTATTCTCATGTTGGAGGCGCCCATGGCCCGGGCCGCTTCTACGTATTGAGTCTCCTTCAGATGCAGGATCTGGGCCCTTACCAGCCGGGCCATCCCCACCCAGCTAAACAGGGTGAGAGCTGCAAATACCACGAAATAGTCCACCGCCCCCGACCTTACGATACCCTCGATTCCCGACCAGCCCTCGAAATCCCTGACCCACTCCACCACCCGGGGCTTGATGGTTGCTGCCAGCAGGATGATCAGGAGGATTCCTGGAAAGGCCAGGAATATCTCCCCTATGCGCATGATCAGGGTGTCCACCTTGCCGCCGAAAAAGCCGGCCGCCGCCCCCAGCAGCAGCCCTATCACCAGGGACCCGGTGAGCACGCTGGCCAGGGTGATTATCACGGTGGTTCGGATGCCGAAGATTATTCGGCTTAACATATCCCGGCCCAGCCTGTCTGTGCCCAGGATGTGATCGAAGCTGGGTGGCCATTGGAGAAAGCTCGGCCCCTTAATCAGGTCTTTAGAGGCGATCTGCTTCCACGAGTCCCCCCCGTTGGTGGAGCGAAAGAGGCCGCTGTCCACCGTGCCAGTGAAGAGGGTACGGTCTTCGCGGTAGGTTGGTGAGATGGTCAGGGTCAGGGACTTGGCACTGAGGCCCTGTGACACCGATTCCCATGAATTTCCGCGATCGGTAGAGCGGAATATTCCCTTGGCACTGGTGTTGGCGAACAGGGTGGCATCGGAGCCGAAGGCTGGAGAGATCACCAGCTCAAATAGTTGTTTGCTGCCGAAGTCGGGGTTGATCAACACCCAGCTCTGTCCGCCGTCGGTAGAGCGTTGCAACCCCTCAGAAGTGCTGGCGTAGATGGTGCCATCCACTCCGAAGCTGGGAGAGATTGCCAGCACCATCCCCTTGGTGCTCCGGGACGGCGCCTCAAATAACTGGCGCCAGCTCTGCCCCCTGTCCGTCGATTTATACACCTCCTCGACAGTTTGGAAGGAGCCCCTCTTCCGCTCTGTGACCGTTGCGAACACCGTTCCATCCGTTTCAAAGGAGGGAGACAGAGTGACATAGGAGGCGTTGGGGGTCTCGCTCTGGAACCCTTCGGTGACCTGGACCCAGGACGCTCCTCTATTGGTGGTCACAAACACGCCTCCCGACAGGGCGGCGAAGAGGGTGCCATCCCGCAGGAAGCCCGGCGACATCGCCAGCCGGTTTATATTCGGACTGCTCGGCAGGCCCGTGTTTGCTTTCGTCCAGGAATCTCCGTCATCTGTAGAGACGAAGACCCCTTTCGTCGTGCCCGCGTAAAGAGTGGCCTTAAAAGTAGATGACGGTGGTA
>JACZVB010000089.1 GCA_022572865.1 Chloroflexota bacterium
AGGCCCGCGGGGCCGTGAATGCCGTCACGCCCCGTATCGGAACCCACCATGACCAGCAGGTTTCCGGGGCCCTCGGCCCGGGCCCTGATCAGCCGTTTAGTATCCACCAGGCCGACGCACATGGCGTTCACCAGCGGGTTGCCTGAATAGGAAGGCGAAAAGACCACCTCTCCTCCCACGTCGGGTATGCCTAGACAGTTGCCGTAATTACTGATCCCGCCGACCACTCCGCCGAAGAGGTACCGGTTGCGAGGCTGGTCTAGGGGCCCGAAGCGCAATGAGTTCAAAAGGGCGATGGGCCGGGCCCCCATGGTGAATATGTCCCTGACGATGCCCCCTACCCCCGTGGCGGCCCCCTGGTGCGGCTCGATGGCCGATGGGTGGTTGTGGGACTCTATCTTCATCACCACTGCAAGCCCATCGCCTATGTCCACCACCCCGGCGTTCTCCTCCCCCGGCTTCACCATCACCCGCTCCCCTTGAGATGGGAACATCCTCAGGAGAGACCTGGAATGCTTGTAGCTGCAGTGCTCGCTCCACAGGGAGCCCACCATCCCCAGCTCCACATCGTTGGGCACCCGGCCAAGCCGTTCTACGACCAGGGCGTACTCCGCCCGGGTGAGGGCCAGCTGCTCCAGGGCTTCTTCAGGTATCGACATCTTTTCAGTCAAGTATACCGCCTTGGAGAGTGTTTAATAACACCCTCAACCATCCCCCTGTATCCCCCTTCCCTTCGGCGAGCTCAGGACAGGCAAGCTCACCACGAGCGGTGGCTCCGCCCCTCTGACCCCCCCGTTTCAAAGAAGCTTATTAAACGGCCTCACGCCTTGTCCGGAAGCGAAAACGGCGCCTGCGGAACGGCTCAGGTCAGGATCACCACCAGCAGGGCTAGGGCGTTGTTGAGCAGATGGGCGATCATCGAACCCCACAGCGCTCCAGTCTTATGATATATCCATGCCAGCAGGAACCCCAAGACGAACAGGGGCAGGAACTTCAGGGGTTCTATGTGGGCGATAGAGAATAGGGCAGCGCTGGCCAGCGCCCCTTTAATAAAGCCATACCGAGTGGCAGCGCCGCCAAAAATGAAGCCTCTAAAGAAGATCTCTTCCGCTACTGGAGCGACCGCCAAGGCCAGGATAGACAGTAGCACCAGTACCACGCCTCCCTCTTCGATGAAGGTGGTGGGGGTCACACGTCCCGTGTCCACGCCAATGAGTTTCAGGATGGACAGGTAACCAACCTGGACCCCTATTCCCACCAGGAACACACTCCCTGCTAGAATGACGTCCCCCGCGTTGGGTAACCTCCACAGGCCCAGGGCCCTCCAGCTAATCCGATACTTGGCCACGGCGAAGATCCAAACCGTGGCCAGCAAGACCCCCTCAAGAATGAAGGTCACCACCAGGGCGTATAGGCCCAGGTTTGCGTCTTCGATCAGCAAGGTGGCCAGGATAAACAGCAGGAAAATAGTAAAGGCCTGAGCCGTGAAGAATCCGATGCCACGGGCCAGGTCGCCGACGGTCCACGGGGCGATACCCAGCTTGCCCCCATATCCGGCTGTCGGGCTGGCGGCCTGGGAGACTCCCTGTGGCGCAGCAACCCAGGACCGGCTGCCGCACCGGGAACAGTAGTCGTAGGCCTGCCGGGCCATCTGGTTGCAGCGCTTACACAGCTTCAGCGCTTCTGAGGGGTGTATGCTCACGATCTTGCAGCGACTCCGCGAGGTGCGATGGGGAAGAGAATGAGACCATTATCCCCTAAATCTCAGTCGGGGGCGACCCGTAGCCAGGAGGCAACGGCCCGGCCCTTAGGCTAGCCCCACAGTGAACTGCTCCTCACAGCGGGACCCGATTCCCCTCTGACCAGTACATACTATGTATGGGTCACGTTGCTCAGGGTCAAAGGGCTTTAGCGGCCGAGACCTCCGTCCCGTTCAGGCGCCTGGAGAAGCGGGCGCGCGACGAGCCGCCGGAGGTAATGGGAGGCTCATCAGGCCAGGATGGACTGAAAGATATACCTGCCATCTGCACCGCCCAGCAGGTCCTCGCAGCACCGCTCTGGGTGGGGCATCATTCCCAGGACGTTTCCTTCCCGGTTCACGATCCCGGCGATGCCGTTCAGGGACCCGTTTGGGTTGGACTCCGGGGTGATCTGGGAGTCCTCGGTGCAGTATCTTAAAACGATCCGGCCCTCCTCCTCCAGCTCGCTAATGGTGTCCTCACTAGCGTAGTAGCGTCCCTCGCCGTGGGCTATCGGGATGCGGATGACCTGCCCGGGCCCACAGGCCCGGGTGAATGGCGTGGATCTGTTCTCGACCCGCAGGTTGACCCAGCTGCATCGAAACTGGAGGCTGTCGTTCCTCATCAGGACTCCCGGCAAAAGTCCGGCCTCGCATAAAATCTGGAAGCCGTTGCAGATGCCTATGACGAGCCCGCCGCGTTCAACGAACCCTTCGATGGCGCCCATGACCGGCGAGAACCGGGCGATGGCCCCGCACCGGAGGTAGTCGCCATAGGAGAACCCTCCGGGCAGCAGGAGGCAATCGTAGGAGGATAGGTCTGTAGACTTGTGCCAGACGTAGCTGACATCTTGATGGAAGACCTGGTCCAGGACGTGAAAGCAGTCCCCGTCGCTCCAGGTGCCTGGGAACACCACCACACCGAACTTCATCATCCCCTCCGCAAGGCTGACCGGGGCAGGATGCCTAGACTGAGCGCCATCTCACATAAACAGTTACCCGGCCCCTAGGCCTGTTGGAGGCCGATGGGACTGGGAGACAGACACATTCGATAACGGACCTGGTCGGATCAACCAGGGGAGGCGCTCAACAGCTCCGCCACTATCTCGTTGACCATATTGCCATCGGCCCTGGTGCGCACCTGGGGCATCAGTTTTCCCATCACTTTGCCCCTATCGTCGGGGCCCTGGGCCCCGATCTCGCTTATCACGTTCCTCGCCAGAAGGATGACCTCTTCCCGGGAGAGCTGCTCAGGCAGGTACTCGGAGACGATAGCCAGCTCCACCTCCTCCTTGTCCACCAGGTCTGAGCGATTTGCCTTGCGGAATGCGTCTATGCTTTCCCGGCGTTTCTTGGCTTCCCTGGACAGAACCACCACGGTCTCGTCATCCTGGAGGTCCCTTCCCTTCGCCTTCTCTTCGTATTGAATACTTGCCTTTAGAAGACGCAAGGCGGAGCGCCTGATCTCGTCTCTCTTGCGCACCGCCTCAAGCAAGTCCGACTGCAGCTTTTCTTTGATTGTCATCGAATATCGAGATGCTGGCTGCCCGGGCCGCCAACCTGTTGCCAGCGTCGCTATTAGCGCCTGGCCTGCTTGCGCTTCCTGGCCGCCGCCGCCGCCTTCTTCTTCTTCTTGATACTCGGTTTCTCGAAATATTCCCTGCGCCGGGCCTCGGACAAAATCCCGTTCTGCTGAACCTTCTTGTTGAAGCGCTTCAGCATACTCTCGAAATTTTCGTCCCTGCCCAGCCTCACTTCAGCCAAATTGAACTCCTCCTTTTCTCATGAACACCTCCAGCGCCCCTCTTAGGAATGGGATTATAGGCACAGCCCGCCTGGCTGTCAAGAAAACGAGCCCGAGGGTGTGTTAATAACAGTTTCGACCAGCCCCCTGCAGAGTCCCGACCCGTCGGGACTCTGCGCTCCCCTTTTCGATAAGCTTATTAAGCGGCCTCCAAGCACGAGGGCCGGGGGATCGCGCCCTATCATTGTACCTTGCTGTTACGCATCATATACTGCAGTGTAGAGGGCGCCTGTACCCTTCCCAAGCCGATATAGAAGGAGAGAAAACCATGCCTGAAGAGGAGATTGGGACTGTCTCCGCTTTCTTCGCTCGGCCCGTGGTGGCAGGAATCGAGCTTACCGCATCCCTAAGCACCGGAGATACGATCCATATCAAGGGCCACACCACCGACTTGGAGTTCACCGTCGCCTCGATGCAGATCGATAACCAAAGCGTCGACGAGGCGGCCTCTGGCCAGGCGGTAGGGATCAAGGTGCCCGACAGAGTCAGAAGGGGCGATATGGTATACAGGGTCATTCCTTAAGGCCGGATGCAGCCCCCTGGGACTCAGGACAGGCCCCTGTTTCTCTCTTCCTTCTCTGGAATGGGGAGGGAATGGGGGTGTGTCCCAATCCTCGGGACTCGCCGTCGGGATCTTATAATGTTTTCAAACAGCCTCCGCCATCCGGTTTGACAGCCTCTCGACGGCCAAGATACCATCAGGGGCACGGTCACTGGGGCCTGTGATTATAGGCGCACCCAAAGCTGCCGTGACTTTAGACCCGAAAGCGCCTCGGACAACATTCCACCGGCCTTCTGGTGCACATACAGACATGATGGCATCTGGAAACCCCTTCGATATGGCAGTCCTGGGAGCTGTGGGCCTGTCCATCGGCAGCTTCCTGAACGTAGTCATCGACAGGGTCCCCCGGGATGAGTCCATCGCCACCCGCTCTTCATACTGCGAGGTGTGCCACACTCATCTCGGGGTGTTGGACCTGGTGCCCGTACTCAGCTATCTTTTCTTGAGGGGCCGGTGTAGACATTGCGGCGCCAAGATCCCGGTAAAGTTCGCCCTGGTGGAGCTTTTTACCGGCCTGGTCTTCGTCTATATAGGCTACCAATGGGGACTGAGCTGGACCGGGGCCTTGGTCCTGGTCTATTCCGTGTTCCTGATAGTGGTCTTTATGATCGATCTGGAACGCAGCCTGATCCTGGATAAGATTATTCTGCCGGCCATCATCATCGCCCTTGCCCTGTCCCCCTTCCGACCCAACGACACGCCCGATGGGGTATTGGAGGTGTTCTGGAGATCTATAGCGGGAGGAGGCGTAGGCTTCGGGGTTCTTCTGCTGATCTACATCGTCTCCAGGGGTGGGATGGGGGCCGGCGACCCGAAACTGGGGGCGTTCGTGGGCCTGATAGTAGGGTTTCCGGTGGCCATCGCTGCGCTCCTGATGTCTTTCGTGGGTGGTGGAATAGTGGCCGCCTTCCTTCTGATCACCGGGAAGCGGGGCAGGAAAGAGGCGATTCCCTTCGGGCCTTTTCTCGCCACCAGCGGTCTGGCCTGTCTTTTCTGGGGAAACGATATCTGGGACTGGTACATAGACCTCTTCTGAGTCCTGCCCACCCCGTGCGAGATAAGGATTATGCTGCCAGAGGCCCGAGGCTCTCCGGGCGCACTCCCACAATGCGACTATATTAAGGTCTAGGCCCTCTTACGCAGCATGGCTATCGATCATCACAGGAGCTGCAGAGCAATATAGCCGCCCCGATTGCGTAGGGGCGGCTATCCAATGGAGCATAATATCTCTGGAATTACACCCTTCGACTAATATACTCATCTAAAGGATGCAGCCGTAGCATCCGTAGAAGGGGAGTTGAACATACCCTTGGGTAAAATAGGGGTCAGACGAAGCCTCACCGCCCTGGCTATGGCGGCTATTTTGATCATAGCGGCTTGTGCCCAGGCCGGCGGCACAGCGACACCCGAAAGGGCCCCTAGCCCTGAACCCGACGCCACACCCGCCACACCAACGCCGGAGGCCTCGGGAGCCGTTCCTGCTTCTCCCTCTCCTTCGCCTTCTCTGTCGTCCACGCCAGCGCCATCTCCCACCGCCGGGCCTTCTCCCACTCCTCGGTCCCCCTCGCCCAGGGCCGGAACCTTCCGCCAACTCCTGCCCCGGGATGCGATACGCCCCATATACGATCCCTCTTTCGTCCCGGCCAGCCAGGCCGATCTCAGTGCCAGAGAGCTGATCATCGGTGTCAGCCTGAACGGCGAGGCCAAGGCGTATCCCATCGGCCCGTTGCAGTACCGGGAGATAGTAAACGACACCGTTGGAGGGGTGCCGGTGCTGGTCACCTGGTGACCCATCTGCTACTCCGGTCTCGTGCATGACCGGCGGGTGGAGGGAGAGACCCTGATATTCGGCAATCAGGGCGCCCTTTTCATGAACAACATGACCTGGTGGGACCATCAGACCGACAGCGTTTGGACCCAGCTCACCGGCGAGGCGCTGTCGGGGCCGTTGCAGGGGTTCCGGCTGAAGATGCTGCCCATGAGCATCGAGCCGTGGAGCACATGGCTGACCCAGCACCCCGACACCCTGGTCATGGAGATCAGGAACGGTTTCAACCCCTCGACGCCTGGTCTCCTGCCCCGGGACGGCTTCATCATCGGTATAGAGCTGGGCCAGGATGCCGGGGCCTATCCCTTCGAGGTCGTAAGCCGGGAACGGGTGGTCAACGACTTTATAGGGGACAACCCTTTGCTGGTCTATGCTGACCCGGAGAC
>JACZVB010000090.1 GCA_022572865.1 Chloroflexota bacterium
CCAATGTAGTTCTCATCACATCACCTCATCAAAGAGTTACATCATTATTATACATCATTTAGATGCATCTCTCACCATATCCAGGAAGCGCTGGAAGAGATAGACGTTGTCCCGGGGCCCGGGGGACGCTTCGGAGTGGTACTGGATGGACAGGATAGGATACTCCTTGTGGGTGATGCCCTCGATGGTGCCGTCGTTGAGGTTGACGTGGGTCACCTCCACCGAGGGCGATAACCCTTCGGCATCCAGGGCATAGCCGTGGTTCTGGGCCGTGATATAGACACGATCCGTGGCCAGGTCCCGCACCGGGTGGTTTGCGCCCCGGTGCCCGAATTTCAGCTTGAAGGTCTTGCCGCCGAAGGCCCTGCCCAGTATCTGGTGGCCCAGGCATATCCCCATGATGGGCTTCACTCCCACCAGCGTCTTGACCGTCTCGACGATCCGGCCCAGGAGAGCAGGGTCCCCGGGGCCCGGGGACAGGACTAAACCGTCGGGATCGAGCTGGAGTATCTCTTCGGCGGGGGTTGTCGCCGGTATCACCTTGACTCTGCACCCCAGGCTCCTGAGGATTCGAGGTATATTGAACTTGAGGCCGTAGTCCAGGGCCACGATATCGCACCAGGCCTCGGGGTCCTGGGAGTCGGTAGTCCAGTCGTAACTCGTTGGGGTGGACACCTGAGGCACGAAGTCTACGGTATCGTATCGAGGCAGGTCATTGAGAAGGGTCTGGCCTGCGGCGGGTTCATCCATGGTGATGATTCCCATCATGACCCCCTTGGTGCGAAGCCTGCGGGTGATGGCCCGGGTATCGACTCCAGCGAGGCCGGCGATGCCCTGGGATTCGAGAAACCCGGCGAGGGTGCCCTGACTGCTCCAGTGGCTGGGAGCGTCGCACTCTTCCCGCACAACGAAACCCCTCACCTGAATCTTACTGGACTCTATGTTCTCGGGGCTTATGCCGTAGTTGCCTACCATGGGATAGGTCAGCACCACTATCTGGCCGGCGTAGGACGGATCGGTGAGCACTTCCTGGTAGCCGGTCATGCTAGTATTGAACACCACCTCGCCGTAGGAGGATGCCTGAGCCCCAAAGGCGTAGCCTTCGTAGCATGAGCCGTCCTCCAGCACTATCCAGGCCGTCTGATTCACTTTGCTTCTCGAAGGCAAGGCATGCTATCGGGTTTTACCCGCCAGCCTGGGCGGAACCCTTTTTCAGCAGCCTGCTCGGATGACTCAAAGTAGACCAGATTGTCCTCCTTTACCCTGCGCGCGCTGTACAGCTCCGCGCCGTGGAATACCCGGGTCCTGCCGCTGCCGGCAAACTTGGGCCAGACCTCCTGCTGGCAGTAGACGCAGCTAAAGACCGTGGGTTGCTGGGATATTATCCAGAACTCGGGGTCTATGTACCCGGCCTCTTGATTTGAGACGCATGTCGGGTTGGAGCACCGGGTCCCCTTACCGCTCTTGTACACCGGATAGTCGACCGGGCGGGAATATCGATCGGGTCTCTCTTGAATGTCGGGCCGCACCGCGCCCAGCAGCAGGGCCAGAAGGGCCATCCTGATCGGGACTCCGTAGGCGGCCTGCTTGAAGTAGATGCTCCGGGGGTCTTCATCCAGCTCGTAGGCGATCTCGTCCACCCGGGGCAGGGGATGCATTACGATGGCCTCTTTGAACTGGGGCCTCTTCATCAGCTTTCGATCTACCCTCACGTACGGTTTTTCATCCTGGTCTTTCTGGCTATCGTGGCGCTCCTTCTGCAACCTGCTGGCGTATAGGACGTCGTAGGCGACCCGCCCGATCTTCATTTTCGCATCTGCTAGAAGGGCAAGCTGATGGGGTTCCGCCGGTGTCTGGTAGATAGCGTCCAGCTCCCCAAGGTCGGTTGTGGCCTGGGTGTCAGAGGCCGGTTGGTCTACTTCTGCCACGCTACCAATGAATTCCCGACCCAGCTTCCGCTTCACGTAATCGGGAAGCTCGTATCCTTTGGTCGGAATGAAGAATATATTGGCCCCGAATCGAGCCAGGGCATAGGTGAGGGAATGGACGGTCCTTGCACCCTTCAGATCGCCACATAGGGCGACTGACAGCTCCTCTATCCGGCCCTTTTCCTTCCTCAAGGTGTAGAGATCGCAAAGGGTCTGGGTGGGATGCTCATGGCTGCCGTCGCCGGCGTTTATGACGGGCACGCCGGCATAGTTGGCTATGGCCCTGGCGGAGCCTTCCCAGGGGTGTCTTACCACGATGACGTCTACGTAGCTGCCCACCACCCTCGCCGTGTCCGCCAGGCTCTCACCCTTGGCCAGGGAGGTGGTGCTGATGTCTGCGGCGGTTACCACGCTGCCGCCCAGTCTGTGCATCGCAGTTTCGAAGGAGAGGCGTGTGCGGGTGCTGGGCTCGTAGAAGAGGCTGGCCATGACGAATCCCCTGCACAGATCTGAGTGGGCCCGCACATCCGAGGCCATCTCGTCTGCCAGGGAGAATACGGCTTCGATCTCGCCGATGGTGAGGTCATCGATGGTTAGCAGGTCCCGGTTACGCAATCCCGTACCCTCTTGCCCGTGCCTCGGGTCACCCGATTGCAGGGACGCCATCGGTCGGCTCCTTTGCCATTTGCATCAAGACCACTTCCTCCTTGCCGTCGGTCTCCGTCAAGTGGACTTTCACAATCTGGGACCGGGACGTGGGAATGTTCTTTCCCACGTAGTCGGCCCTGATGGGCAGCTCTCGATGGCCCCTGTCTACCAGGACAGCTAGCTGGACCCTCTTTGGCCTTCCCAGATGGATCAGCGCATCCAGCGCCGCCCTGATGGTGCGGCCGGTGAAGAGGACGTCGTCCACCAGGACCACCTCCCGGTTGGTGATCTCCACCGGGATCTCAGTATTCACCGCCAGGGGCCAGCGGGACATGGTGGTCAGGTCGTCCCGATAGAGGTGGATATCGAGGTTGCCGACGGGGATCTCCAAGCCGTCCAGGTCGGAGACTATCCGAGCGATCCGGCCGGCCAAGGGGACTCCCCGAGTCCGTATTCCCACCAGCAGGAGCTCTTCAAGGTCCTTGTGACCTTCCAGAAGCTCGTGGGCGATGCGGTGTAGGGACCGCCTAATCTCCTCGGGCGACATGATGACGGTATGGCTCATAAAAAGACCCCTTGTCCAATGCTGGCAAGGGGTAAAAGGCCTGAGATTACCTCGGGCCGATAGGTATCGTTGCGGTTCCCTTGCCAGCCTCTCGGGACTGACTTAAAGGTATCCTACGGGCGCCTCTGATCAGGCGCCGTGGTACTCGAGATTCAGCCCTGATTCTACTACAGTGGAGGCCGCATATCAATGGCCCCTGGGCGAGAGAGTGGTTAATAACAGTTTCAACCCTCACCCTTCTTCGGCAAGCTCAGGACAGGCCCCCAAACCTCCGTCATGGTTCGACAGGCTCACCACGAGCGGGGGCTCCACTCCTCTGGACTCCCCATTCGAGGAGCTTATTAAACGGGCTCCCTGGAGTTCATTTCACATCGTCTTGTGGCAGGAAGCCGCCTCGACTAGTATAGCCTCAGGCCCGAAACCTAGATGACAAGCAGGAACATCCAGCAAGGAGGCGCTATGAAGAAAACTCGTATCATGCCCAAGGGTCACTGGTACTGGAGCATGCCTGTCCCGTTCTCCCAGGGATGGAAGGTGGGCAACATGATCTTCGTCGGGGGGCAGATCTCCGCCGATGAGAAGGGCAACCCGATCGCTCCCAACGACATCGAGGCCCAGACTCGAAACGTCTTCGAGAACGTTCGAGCCGTTTTGAGGGAGGTGGGGGCAGATATGAAGGATATAGTGAAACTGAACACCTACTACGTGGACGACTCCACGGGAGAGGGGTCCAGGGAGTTCTGGGAGAAGATGACCCGGGTCAGGATGGAGTATATCCCCGAGCCGGGACCCTCGGCGACGGCGGTGAAGGTGTCGGGTCTGGCGTATGACGGTCTGGTCATCGAGGTGGAGGCGATTGCTATTGTGGACGATTAGATAGGGGAGGCATCATATGGCAAGGACGCGCATCATGCCCGAGGGTCACTGGGACTGGCCTATTCCGGTCCCGTTCTCCCAGGGGTGGAGGGTCGGGGACATGGTCTTCGTCGGGGGACAGGTGTCGGCGGACCAGCGGGGCAGGCCCATCGCCCCCAATGACATCGAGACCCAGACTCGAAACGTCTTCGATAACATTCGGGCCATCCTGAGGGAGGTGGGGGCGGACATGAAGGACATAGTGAAGCTGAACACTTACTACGTGGACGATTCTACGGGGGAGGCGTCACGGGAGTTCTGGGAGAAGATGACCCGGGTCAGGATGGAGTATTTTTCGGAGCCGGGGCCCTGCGGCACGGGGGTGAGGGTGCCGATGCTGGCCATCGACGGGCTGGTGATTGAGGTGGAGGCGATTGCCGTGCTGGGGGACTGATCCGGGGGCCAGGGGTGTGCGCCCCGAGGGCCTGGTGATGCTCCTATGAGCTTTGACGGTGGACTTGATTGTTCAGCTTTGAAACTTGATTGGATTTTCATTTTTTGGAGGGGGTCAGGCTGGCGGGTGAGGGACCTGCAGCTTTGCGGAGCTGGTCTATGACTTGATTGAGTTCGGGGGTGGGCTGCTCTGGAACCTGGTGGAGGAGCCGGGTGAAGAGGGAGCGGGCGATGCGGCGGGCGCGGTCTTTCTTGCGCTGCTGGTGCCGGTTGTACTGGATGAGCAGGTCGCGAATCTCGGGGACCTGGACGAGGGCGTCGAGGAGCTGGCGGAACTGTCGTGAGCTGCGGCCGTGCTTGAGGCCGTTGAAGTTGCCCCTGGGCGCTCCTGCGCCGGGGCGTTTGCCTCCGTGGGGCATGGGCGTGAGGTCTCCTTTCTCGGGGTGGGGTGATAGGGTATTTATAATAGCACGGTTGTGCTATTTTGGGCAAGGGGTGGGATGGCACGGAGGGCAGGGAAGGTACGATAGACTAGCTGGCGTACGATGAAAGTTAAGCAGGACGCCGCCAGTGGAGCGCTTTACGCATGAGGACATCGACGATGGCCTTTTGCTTACGAGAATCACGAGTGCGCTGAGAGGCCAGCTGTTTGAACTGTTTAATAAGCTGCTGTTGATAGCGGTGAAACTCAGATAGGGCGGCCTCGCACTCCGCATCTTCAGGTAGGCGTACGTGGCCATAATGGCCGCATTGGGCGAGGGCAGATAGAAAGTGGGCGCGGGGAACACTGCCGACTTCCATGTTCTCACCCGTGGGGCCGCCCACCCGGATGGTGCCGGCCTTGAGGCCACGGCGGGTTTCCAGCATGGCGGTGCCGACTTCTACGGGACCCTGGGGTAGGTCGAAGAGGGCACCGCTGGAAAGGTGGGTGAGGAAATCGACGGGAAACTGGAGGAGGCCGAAGGAAGGCCCCCCAAGGCGTGGGAGGTGTGCCTGGCCCTTCTCCAGCGTCTCGGCCACTCCGCTCCTCTGGTTGGCGCCCTGGGTGAGAACCTTGGCCTGTCACGCTATTTGACCCTGTCCCAGATCACCGATCATCCCAAGCTCAGGGCGGCGATAGACGTGGAGCTGAACCCCGAGCTGATGGAGAGCATCGCCCGGGACCTGGAGCTTGAGGTCTCCGACGTGCAGCGCCAGATCATCCAGCTCTCCCTGAGCAGCTGGATCCTGCCCACAGACGTCATCGACGTGCTGGAGGACTGCACCCTGGAGCAGCTAATGGACACGGTGGACACGTCGGAGTGCTACTTCCGGCTCCAGTCCATGGACAGGCTGTTCCACGCCTATTTCGACTGCATCCGGGCCGAGGGCCTGCGTGCCCAGAGGCACCTGACCGAGGCCAACCTCCGTCTGGTGGTCAGCGTGGCAAAGAAGCACGTCGGTCGAGGCATGCTCCTGCTGGATCTGATCCAGGAGGGGAACATCGGCCTCATGAAGGCGGTCGACAAGTTCGAGTACAAGCGCGGCTACAAGTTCAGCACCTACGCCACTTGGTGGATCCGCCAGGCGATCACGCGCGCCATCGCGGACCAGGCCCGCACCATCCGGATCCCGGTCCACATGATCGAGACGATCAACAAGCTCATCCGAACCTCCCGCCAGCTCGTCCAGGAGCTGGGCCGCGAGCCCCTGCCCGAGGAGATCGCCAAGCGGATGGAGATGTCGGTCGACAAGGTGCGCAAGGTGCTCAAGATCGCCAAGGAGCCCATCTCTCTCGAGACGCCCATCGGCGAGGAGGAGGACAGCCATCTCGGCGACTTCATCGAGGACAAGACGGCCG
>JACZVB010000091.1 GCA_022572865.1 Chloroflexota bacterium
GGCGCCGCGCGCGGCGGCTACGAGATTCGCAACGTCCGCAGCGGAGTAGGTGCCGTGTTCGTTGTCGACAATGACAAAGTCGAAGCCGCTCTTGGCCAGCAAATACACGACGTTAGGATTGCGGACCTCGGAAATCATGGTTCCGACGACCAGGTCACCGGCTTGGAGTCTTTTTTTCAACTGGACCAAACGATTTCTCCTTCACGGTTAGACGGCGGCGCTTGCGAAGGATGAATTAGAAACGTTTTGATTTATTAAAGCAAACGGAAAATTTTCGGCGTGTCCCACGCAGCCAAACAGCTAGTCCTTCTTTTTTGTCATGGCTCGATATTGCGCTATCACGGTAAGCAGCAGCAGGGCCAGCAGGATCAAGCCGATGGGCCGGGTGAGCATGGCAGACAGATCGGCAGAATAGGTCAGCAGGGCCCTTCTGAGCGAGGTATCGGCCAATTTCCCCACCAGGATAAGCTTTGCGGTCACGTCGATGATGGATTCACGGGTAATACTGGATACCCCCGGGGCCGAAAAACTGCTTGGCCGAGGGGACATGCTATACCTGCCTTCAGATGCTTCGAAACCCAGGCGACTGCAAGGGGTGTACGTATCTGAGCAGGAGGTGGAGAGAATCGTCTACTTCTGGAGTCACCGGCGTGGCGGAGCACCGTCCCTGCCCACCATAGAGGAGCTCCAGTCCTCGCCCCCGGACCGTGGATCGTCCAACGGACCGGTCGGGGCCTCGCTTTCTGAAAGGCCTTCACCCGTCGCCTCTTCCACCCTGAACGAGGTGCATAGCAATGAAGACCGGATGTTCGTCAAAGCTCGGGCCCTGAGCCTGAGCTACAAGAGCGTCTCTGCCTCTCTCCTGCAGAGGCGTTTGGGAATAGGATACCCAAAGGCGGCCAAGCTCCTGGACCAACTGGAAGAGCAGGGAATAGTGGAGCCGGGCGAGCCGGGCAAGTCTCGCAAGGTGCTAAAGTCGAGAACGGACGAAGAGGACTTTGGCTAGCAGACAGGGGGCCCGGCGGCTGGTCGACTTCCTGAGCTCCTTCATCGGGAGGAGTAGAGGGGGCAAAGGCGCCCCGGAGCCCGAGGCCAAGAACTGCCTCTCGTGCGGCATCGATCTGGCAGATTCGGACTCGTATCAGAGATATCGGGTCTGCCACGACTGTGGCTTTCACTTCAACATTTCGGCAAGGGAGCGGATTCAGCTCCTGGCCGACGATGGCACCTTTAAGGAGCTGAACCGGTCCCTCATCTCCCTGAACCCTCTCTCATTCTCAGGCGGAGTCTCCTACAAGAAGAAGCTGTTCGAGGCCCAGCGGATGACCGGGTTGACGGAGGCGGCGGTAACCGGCTTGTGTGAGATAAAGGGTTGTCCCACCGTCATCGTGGTCCTGGATTTCGGGTTCTTGGGCGGCAGCATGGGATGCGTCGTAGGCGAGAAAGTGACCCTGGCCTTCGAAACGGCGGTCAAGAAGAAGCTGCCCATTGTGACCGTTGTCACCAGCGGTGGGACCAGAATCCAGGAAGGGGTCCTCTCCCTGATGCAGATGGCGAAGACGGTGGCAGCCGCCAAGCGCCTTCAGAAGCCCGGGATTCCTTTCATATCCGTCCTGGCCAACCCCACCACCGGCCAGGTATACGCCAGCTTCGCCAACATGGCCGATGTTATCCTGGCGGAGCCCGACGCCCTGGTGGGGTTCGCTCCCCTGAGAATGGTTGAGGAGAGCACCGTGGCCCCATTGCCTATGGGGGCGCACACCTCCGGCTCCCACCTCAAGCACGGCATGATCGACCACGTGGTCGCCAGGGACCGGCTGCCGGATATGCTGTCCCTATTGCTGGATATGCTCTCCTCCCAGTACAAGGTGGCTATCCGCGGCAAGAGCAAACAGTACACCTACAGCCAGGAGGGAAGGGAAACGGCGTGGGAACGGGTCAGGCTGGCCCGACACCAGGACCGGCCCACCTCTCTGGACTACATAGGCCGTGTCATTTCCAGCTTTATCGAGCTTCATGGCGATCGGGCATATGGAGACGACGGCGCAGTGGTAGTGGGCCTGGGTTATCTGGGCGGGCAGGCCGTGGTGGTGATAGGACAGGAGAAAGGTCACGGCGAGGACGCAGGCCGAAGAAATCGGGGCCGTACCAGCCCCGAGGGTTTCCGAAAGGCCCAGCGGGCCATGAGGATGGCCGCCCAGTTTAAGCTGCCCCTGGTCACCTTCATCGACACCCCAGGGCCCCTACCCTCACTGGAGTCCGAGGAACGGGGTCTGGGCAACGCCATCGCCGGCACCTTGGCCCTCCTTTCCGATCTGCCTACACCTGTCATATCCGTCATCATAGGCGAGGGGGGAAGTGAGGGGGCGCTGGCCTTCGGCGTGGCCGATACGATTCTCATGCTGGAGAACGCTATCTATTCTCCAATTTCACCAGAGGGGGCGGCCACCCTCCTGTACGGAGACCCCAGCAAGGCCGAGGAGGTGACCCCGGCCCTGAAGCTTACCGCTCGGGACTGCAAAAAGCTGGGCATCATCGATGTGGTGGTGCCGGAGCCCGAGGGCGGAGCGCATCTCCACCCCGATGAGGCGGCACACCAGCTCCAGAGGCTTCTGGTCAGGGAACTCCTGCGGGTCCAGGGCGTCTCTATCAAGAAGCTGGTCAAGGAGCGATATAAGAAGTATCGCAGGATGGGGGAATACAGCTCTCACTATCGGGCAGCCATAATGAAGGAGGTGAACTACCTCCAGGGCCAGGTAACCAGGGGTGTCAGAAGGATCAAGGAGCGTTTGCCGGGCCGGAGTGGAAGCCCCGAGCCCCGCCAGGAAGACATTCCGACTTCATCCTAAAGATACTCGTTTCTCCCCCCTCCACCTGTCTCGGCCGCCGCTCCCGCCGGAGGAAATCGCGCTGGCGGGACCTTGAGACCCGGAGCATATGCGGAACCGTTCAATAGCGCTTTATATTACCAATCTCACATAGAGGAGACAGTCGATGGCTCTCCCAGAGTTCAATCTGGACGGTAGGGTCGCAATAGTTACGGGGGCCAGTCGAGGCATCGGTAAGGCCATCGCGCTGACCCTGGCTGAGGCCGGCGCGGATATAGTCGCCGCGGCCAGGACCGCCGAGGATATCGAGCAGACGGCCTCGGAGGTCCGAGACCTGGGCAGGCGGGCCCTGGCGGTCCCTACCAACGTCCAGAAGGATAAAGATGTCCAGGCCATGGTACAGAGGACGATGGAGGAGTTCCAGAAGATAGATATCTTGGTGAACAACGCAGGAGTCGCAATAGTGAAGCCCCTGGTCCCCATACCGGGATTCGCGCCCAACGCCCCCTGGCTGGGGCCCGATTTCTTCGTGCCTACCAGTGATGAGGAGTGGCGCTACGTGCTGGACTCCAATCTGACCAGCGCTTTCCTGTGTACCCGGGCCGTGGCGCCCCACATGCTTAACCAGAAGTGGGGTCGTATCATCAACATCGCGTCTGTGGAAGGTCTGAGGGGGGTACAGTTCCATAGCCTCTACTCCACGTCCAAGGCGGCCATTATCGGCCTCACCCGGAGCCTGGCGCTGGAGTGGGCCCGAAGCAACATCACCGTAAACGCCATAGCGCCGGGCGCATTTCACACCGATATGATGGCGCCCGAGTTCGAGAACGAGGTGTTGAGGGAACGTCTGCTGAAGAGTATACCGATGAGGCGGGGTGGCGATCTGAGGGAGTTGGGGCTCCTGGCCGTTTACCTGGCCTCCGACGCCTCGGCCTACGTCACAGGCCAGACCATCGTCATAGATGGCGGGGTAACTACTTCGATGGGCCGCTAGATTCTGTCCCGGAGTTGTTCAGGCCCATTAGCGCTTCAGCCAGCAGCGCCTCGAAATCCTTCCGAATCGACTCGTCTCGGAGGATCACCGGCGCCGACATGTCCCCGTAGGCCTTGTTCAGCTCCAGCCTGCCCAGGAACTTGATTTTCATCCGCTCACTTATGGTCTCTCCGGCTCCGTGCCCGAATATCTCCCCCGACATGTTCTCCACCACTCCCAGGATGTTGACGTTCATCTTGCGGATCATGTTTATGGACCGGACCGCGTCTATATACGACAGGTCCTGAGGAGTGGTAATCACTATGAAGCCGTCCAGCTTGAGCACCTGCATGATAGTCAGGGGGGCATCGGAGGTGCCGGGTGGCAGGTCTACTACCAGGTAGTCCAGCTCTCCCCACTCGGTCAGTTCCAGGAACTGATTGATCGCGTTGTGGATCATGGGGCCCCGCCAGATTATCGCCTCCAGCTCGTCCTTCTGGAAGAAACCCATGGACATGACCTTGACGCCGTACCTCTCCGCGGGCACCAGTTGTCCGTTCTCCCCCGACGTAGGGCCCGAGTGCATGTGAAGCATCCGGATCACGTTGGGGCAGTCAATATCCGCATCCAGAAGCCCTACCTTGTGCCCCTGCTGGGCCAGCAGCACCGCCAGGTTCACCGCTATGGTGGTCTTGCCCACGCCCCCCTTGCCGCTATAGACCGCTATCTTGTTCTTGATCTTATCCAGGTTCTGGCTGACCTTGCGCCTCTGGTCCCAGTTGCGCTTCATCGCCTCGATGCGCGCCTTGTCCTGGTCCGTCATCTTCTTCTTGCCAACGATGGCTTGTAGCGGCTCTGGCATGTTCAGGTCTTCCTCTATCTCGAAATCGGCGGGGGCGTTTTCACTGCGTCTTTAACTGCTATTAACCACAAAAGCCGCGCCTAGACGCGCATACCGCACATGGCGCAAAACACTTAACATAACTGATTTTACCCCCTCAACCTGCCCGCCCTGAGCAGGGCGAAGGGAGCTTGCCGAAGCAGGTACTGACCCTTCCATAACGGAAGGACGAAACGGTAGATCGGGTCTAAGCCAGGCGCTTACTCCCAGCCCAGGGCCCTCTTCCCCTCTTCGGTGATCATTTCGGGGGTCCAGGCCGGTTCCCACACGATATCGACACTGGCCTTTTTCACCCCGGGGATCGCTTCGATAGCTTCGGTGCAGGTACCACCGATGGTACCAGACATGGGGCAACCCTGGGCGGTGAGGGACATGGTCACGTGTACGTCCCCTTCATCGACCTTAACCTCGTATATCAGGCCCAGGTCCACGATGCTGATCATGGGAATCTCCGGGTCATAGATATCTTTCAGGGCTGTGTAGACTTCGGTCTCGGTTACGGTAGCCATATCTCCTCCTTACAGATGAAAATCCTACTAGATTATAACTCAATTGGGTACGTGGTCAAAGTAATTGTACTGAGGGTGTTTAATATCACTTTCGACCAGCCCTTCGATGTCACTCAGGGCAGGTCATGGAGCCCCCGCTATGGTTCGACTAGCTCACCACGAGCGGATTGGAATCCCCGCTCATCCTGAGCCTGTCGAAGGACTAGCGGGGAACTTTGTACAGCATTTTGTTTTGTTAACAACGTGACTAAGTACTAGTCAAGCACACCTTTAACGGCCTTCACCCTGAGGCGTCGGTAATCGGCCACCCACTGCCCATCCCGGTACAGACGTGGCCGGAGCGCCTTCTCCACCCGTTGGACTACCTCTCTCCTCTTGCCGTCCGGTAGGTCTTGGAAGAAGTCGAAGGCGAACATCTCCAGCCACCGGCCCAGCCCCCTGGCCCCGCCTTCGAGGGGCGTTGGCCGGGAGAAATGGTGGGCATAGGTAACAGACAGGCCGTGCTGCTCCAGCAGGGTGGAATACTCCCCGATGGTGGGGAAGTACCAGGGGTCTCGCCCTGCGTTGCCGGAGGCTCCTACACCATTCAGGGCTTGCCGGAGCGCGCTCACGATGGACTCTACGTTGCCCTTGCCACCCAGCTCCGCCACCAGCCGGCCCCCCGGCTTGAGGCTGCGGGCGATACAGGCCAGGACGGATGAAGGTTCTTTGATCCAGTGCAGGGCGGCGTTGGAGAAGACAGCGTCGAAGGGCTCTGGAAAATGGAAGTCCCGGGCGTCGGCCACCTCGAAAGCGAGGCTGGGATAATTTTTACGGGCCTGCTCGATCATCGAAGGGGCGTTGTCGATTCCCACGAGGCTGGCCCCTGCCTCGGCGATCCTGGCCGTGAGCTGGCCTGTGCCGCAGCCCAGGTCCAGGACCCACTCCCCGGGCCTGGGCTCCAGGAGCTCGATCAGGTCCATGCCATGCCTCCAGACGAAGGAGTGTACGCCCTCGTAGAGAGCGGCGTCCCAGCCGGCCTTCGGGTCTGGGGGTTGCTTATCGGGG
>JACZVB010000092.1 GCA_022572865.1 Chloroflexota bacterium
CAGGAGGATTCTATGGCTCTCAGCAAGACTCTGGAAGAGTTCCTCGCACAGCCCAATCTAGGCATCCTGGCCACTCTCCGTAAGGACGGCTCACCCCACCTTACAGTGGTCTGGTATGAGTATGAGAACGGTGAGGTCCGGATAAGCGTCACCGATACCCGGGTCAAATACAAGCACGTCCTGCGGGACCCCAGGGTGTCCCTGGCGGTGACGGCCAACGAGCAGCCCTACAAACAGGTGGTCTTCGAGGGCAAGGCCCGGGTCACCGCCGAAGGTGGCCCCGAGCTCATCAGGCGGCTCGCCCTTAGATACGACGGCGAGGTGGAGGGAGCCAAATACGCCGACTACACCATCAACAAGGACAACAGGCTTGTCCTTAGCTTCAAGCCCGAGCGCATTATGTCATGGGACTTTGCCACCGAGGACGATGATCACCAGGCATGGGGTTACAACCGACGACTGGGCTTGAACGCTTGACTACCTGCGCACCACGGCCCTCTCAACGATAATAAGAAGAGGAGAGCTATGGCTAAAGGAATAATGGAACGATTGTCCGAGGGAATAGTCCTGGGGGATGGGGGCTATGTCCTGGAGCTGGAGAAGCGAGGCTACGTTATCGCCGGGGCCTTCACACCCGAGATGGTGGTGGAGCACCCCGACGCGGTCAAGGAGATGCACCGGGAGTTCGTTAGGGCGGGCAGTGAGGTGCTCCAGGCCTTTGCCTTCTACGGCAGCCGGGCCAAGCTGGCAACCGTCGGGTTCGGGGACAAAGTGCTGGACGTAAATCGACAGGCGGTGAGACTGGCGCGAGAGGTGGCGGGGAACGATGTGCTGGTATCCGGCAACCTGAGCACTACCTGGGACTATAGAGCCGACGACGCCGATTCCCATGAGATCGCCCGCAGGCAGTTTCAGGAGCAGCTCGAAGTACAGGTGGACGAGGGGATCGATTTCATCGTAGGTGAGCTGTTCTTCGATCTGGGTGAGGCCCTCATCGCCCTGGATACGGCCAAAGCCACGGGCCTGCCGGTAATGATGACAATGGCCTTCTTCGCCCAGCCCCTGAGCAGAGAAGGAAAATCACCAGCAGAATGCGCCAAAGCCCTCGCCGACGCGGGGGCGGATATAGTCGGCATAAATTGCGGCCGCGGGCCCGACCAGATGCTCCCGCTAATTGACGAGATGCGGAACGCGATCGACGGCTATATAGCGATACAGGCCCCAGCCTACCGCACCACCGACGAGGTGCCCTTCTTCGGAGGCCTACCCGGCTTCCCAGATGCGATGGAGCCGTACCAGCTCACCCGGTTCGACATGGCGGACTATGCTCGCAGGGCAAGGGACATGGGGGTGAACTACATCGGGGGCTGCTGCGGCGCGGTGGCCGTGCATATCAGGCAGATGGCAAGGGCCCTGGGCAAGCCTGTCCAGGAGAGGAAGGCGTGGCAGCCGGATTACCAGAGGCCCATGTCCGCCACCGAGGAGTTCCGGGACCTCAGGCAGCAGGTCAGGGACAGGGAGGGGAAATAGTCCTTCCCACCGATGGGCGGAGAAGCCGGGTCACGGTATCGTCAGGACCAGCTTGCCGAAGACGTTGCGGCCCTCCATGGTCGTATGGGCCTCAGCGGCGGCCTCCAGGGGAAAGGTCTGACTTATTATTCCTCTGATCTGACCTCTCCAGACCAGCCTCATGACGTTGGCGAAGTCCGCCTTGTTGCCGCCTGAGGCCCCCATGAGAGTAAGACCCCTGGCAAACATCTGACCTATCCTCAGAGCGGTCCGGTGCCCCCCGGTCACGCCGCAGTTGACCAGGCGGCCTCCCAGTTTCAGGCACTTGAAGTTCTCCTCCCAGACCGATGCGCCGATGCTATCGAAGATCAGGTCCACGCCCTTGCCGCCGGTCAGCTCTCGGACCCGGCTGCTATAGAGGGGAGTGTCGATATAGTTGACCGTTTCGTCGGCGCCCAGGTCTCTAGCCTTGGCCAGCTTCTCATCGGTGCTGGCCGTGGTGATCACCCGGGCCCCCAAGAGCTTCGCCAGGCAGATGGCGGCGCTCCCCACCCCGCTCCCGGCAGCCATGACCAGCACGTCTTCCCCGGGCTTAAGGTTGCAACGGGTAACGAGGCAGTGCCAGGCCGTTTTGTAGACCAGCGGTATCGAAGCAGCCTCCTCGAAGGAAAGCGTCCCAGGAATGGCATGAACGTTGGTCCAGGGCACCGAGACGTATTGGGCGTAGCCTCCGTTAACCGATATTCCGATGCTGCGGCTATCGATGCACAGCTGGTCGCGGCCCGAGTCACAGGCCTCGCACCTGCCACACCTGATGCTGTAGTCCACCAGCACCCGGTCCCCCGAGACAAACCCATCGACCTCTGTCCCCACTTGGGCCACTTCACCTGCCAGATCACAACCCAGGATATGGGGAAACCGGTCGAGCACTACACCGTTGCGGCCCGCCCTGGCAAATATGTCCAGATGATTGAGGGCGGTAGCCCTGACCCTGATGAGGACATCTCTTGGTCCCACAGAGGGCTCGGGCATGTCTCCGTAGGTCAGCACGTCAACATCGCCCTGTCGATCAATGTAAGTGGCCTTCATGTCAGTCCTGGCTGAAAGGGCTATTGGAGGAAAGGTATGGGCATGTGCCGCGGGAGCTATATCCTACAGGGTGGCAGACAATTATAGCAAGGCTAAGAGCCGCAGCCGGGCTTCTGCGTATGGGTGTTCAGGCTTGACGGGTGCGCGGACTGTGAGTAAAGTATCGCGAAGTTGCTATCTCCCGGCTATACCGAACAATAATCTGCAGAGTAGTATTTGCGCTCCTAGGAGGTCGAAATGCCCAGTATAACGATTGAACCGAACTCGAGTGCCCAGGTAAGCCTGAAACCCGTGCCTCTGCTCCCCGGCCAGTCCTTTAACTTTCACAACGCCACCAACCTCAAGCTGACCATCACTGTCCAGGGGAAAGACGTCCAGATCAAGGAGGCGTCTTAAGGGTTATACGAGGCCAGGATTATACGAGACCCTGAATGGACGGAGCATAACAGGGGCCTACGTCTACCTAACGCCCTCGAATGTCCGACCGTAATTGAGTGATCGAAGCGTAAAGCCCAGTGTAGCGTCATTTTACCTGTGCCCTTTCTCGGGCCGGGATCCAATCTGCAGAGATATCGTTGACAGGCTTCGAGTGCGGCTGCTAGTATCGGTTTGAAGTGCCAGCGCGGGCCCGTGGTGTAGCGGACTAACATGCCACCCTGTCACGGTGGAGATCGCCGGTTCGAATCCGGTCGGGCTCGCCACCATACTAGCCAGGCACGGCGGAAATATTACTCTCTACAAGTACGGTTGCGGTAAAATACTAGTCCGGCGATGTTTTCCGCAGTCGCCAGGCATGGAAAGGCCCCCGGAGGCGGTCCGGCGGCCTTATCTCCCGGCGACGACCTTCGCTACTCCAACACCGCTATGATCTTAGTGGGGCTTTAATCCCGTTGACAGTCCCGATTCCATCGTTTTCAAGGGAACCTCACGTTGTCCCGGCTGAAACCTTGTAAGGAGGAAGAGGATATGCCCTCGAAGAGGCCCCTATTTCTGACTAAGCCCTATAGCGCCTATTTCCACCGTGAGGTTCCCGAAGACGACCGAGAGCTCACCCGCGTCGGCCCCGGCACGCCAGCCGGCGAGTATCTTCGTAGCTTCTGGCAGCCCATTCTCCTGACCCATCAGCTCAAGGACCTGCCTGTTGCAATAAAGAGATTCGGGGAGGAGCTCGTGGCCTTTCGCGACAAGAGCGGCCGCATCGGGCTCGTGGAGGCCCACTGTCCGCACCGGGGCACCTCTCTCGAGTATGGGAAGATCGAGGAACGAGGCATTCGCTGCTGTTATCACAGTTGGCTCATAGACGCGGACGGGAAGATACTGGAGACACCCGGAGAACCCGAGGACAGCACCCTAAAGGACCGCCTCTATCACGGCGCCTATGCGGTGACCGATTATAACGGTATCGTTTTCGCTTACATGGGGCATCCCGACAAGATGCCCGAGTTCCCAATATTCGATCTCTACGAGACCCCCGGGCATCACCTGGAGCCCGGCATCCACCTGATGCCGACCGAGGATGGGCCGGTGCCTAACCACAAGCCGTGCAACTGGCTGCAGATTGTGGACAACCTGCTGGACCCTATTCACGAGGAGTTCCTCCATGCCACAATCTCGGGTATCCAGTTCGTAGATAAGAACGGGAGTCCATTAGAGGAGCTGGCCATCAATGGGGAAGTCGGATTTCTGGAGACACCTACAGGCATCATAACCCTGGACATGAGGCGGATAAATCAGGATACGGTATGGGTACGGAACATCGAGTTCATCTGGCCCAACATGGCGGTCTTGGGTGGCGCCCCTGTCTTTCCCCATGAATGGGGCCCCGGCCAGGTGGAACAGCACGATGTCCCCAACTCCCTCCTCTGGGCAGTGCCTGTAGATGACTACAATACCGTCGAGATCGACTTCGTCCAGGTGCCCGATGGGAGTACAGTACCACCTGCGAGGAAGTTTTCCCCGGCCCAACTAGCCAACAGGGGAGGCCGCGCCTACGAACTGATGCAAAGGGAGCCCGGAGACTACGAGGCAATGATCGGCCAGCGCACTATCGCCGTCCACGCCCTGGACCACCTCGGGGCGGAGGACCGGGGCGTCACCTTGTTTCATAAGGGGTTACGACGTCGTGTCCGCATGGTACAGCAGGGGCAGGCCCCCCCGGAGCTTGCCGCTATGTCCGGGAGGAATGTTACTACCTATGGTGGGGATACCCTTCTGCGAGTGGCCCAGGATACGAGCCCGGAGGAGGACAAGAAGCTGCTGCGGAAGGTTGGGATAGAGATGGCGCAGCGGTATGTTCAGAGTCCACCTCACGTGGTATGAACTACTCCCGGAGCGAGGAGTGAAAGGAGAAGCTCCTTGACCTCATCGCAACAGGACCAGGCCAATACCGAAGCTTTTGCCGGCTGCCTGTTCAAGGCCTCTGGGTCATGTTCCGACTGCACCTCAACCAATTCTGTACTGCAGTCCACCGTCACGACCTGCCCGTCCTGAAGCAGTTCGATTGCGATAACTATCGCTAGAACGGCCGTTTGTATGACTAGGCACTAGGCCTCCCTTGATGTGGGCTTAGGCGCTTCCAGCTTTTCAACCATCCCCTTTACATCCTGTACCCGGTCCTTATGGACCACCAGTACCGCATCGTGGGTCTCCACCACCACCACATTATCGAGGCCTATGACCCCAACGACACGGTGCCGGGCCAGAACCAGGGAATCCTTGACCGAATCCAGAGAAACGTCGCCCTTGATCACGTTCCCCGAGTTGTCTGGAGAGCCCGCTTCCCACACCGCAGCCCAGTCTCCCAGGTCCGTCCAACCCGCCTCCAGGAGCACGACGGCGCAAGGTGATCCGCCTAGTCCCTCGTCTGCCGTATCGGCATTAGCTGCCGCCTTTTCCATCACCGCATAATCGATGGAATCTCTCGGACATGCCCTGAATAATTCGGGATCCGGCCGCAGGAATCGCCCGTCGGTCTTCCCTTTGGCACTGGCGGCCCGGCAGGCTTCGACGATGTCGGGCCTGTACCTGGTCAGCTCCTTCAACCAGATCGATGCCTGCATAATGAAGATGCCGCTGTTCCAGAGGTAGGAGCGGGACTGCACGTAAGACAGGGCAAGATCATGCTCAGGCTTCTCCCGAAAGAAGGCAACTCTCCAGAGGTCGCCGTAATCTTGTAACTTTATCGACTTACCCTTTTTTAAATAGCCATACTCCGTCGCTGGGCGGGTGGGAGCTATTCCGAAGGTCACCAGGTAGCCCTCCTCTGCCAACCTGACGCCCGCATATACAGCGGACTGAAACGCCTGAACTTTGCCTATCAGATGGTCTGAGGGCATGACTAGAATCACCGGGTCCAGGCCCGTGTCCTTCACGTTCTCCTTCAGGGCCAGGACGGCCAGTGTCAGGGCCGGCGCTGTATCCCGACCCACGGGCTCGAGGATCACCAGCGAGGGCATCCTCCCCACCTGGGAGGACTGCTCCATGATCAGGTCACCTTGGGCCTCGTTCCCGACGACGATGGTGTCCCTGATACCTGCCATGCCATCCAGGCGACCGAGGGCCTCCTGAAAAAGGGTGCGGTCACTCACAAAAGATAGGAACTGCTTGGGCAGGGACCTGCTGGACAGGGG
>JACZVB010000093.1 GCA_022572865.1 Chloroflexota bacterium
CCGCCAGGGGCGGCCTATGCTATCGGAGACTATGACCCCAATAGGGCCGCCCGTTTTCCCTTCCAGGGTAGTACGAATGCGATGTGCAGAACCGTCCGGGTCCTCGGGCAAAAGGCAAAGGGCCTCCTCCACCCCGACGTTGGAGGCATCGACCCCGGCGTTGGCACAGACGAGGCCGTTCCTGGTCTCGGAGATGATCAGACCCATATCCATCTTGACTATCCTCCGGCTCTCTCGCAGCACCACCTCCACGTGTCTCGGGTCCTTGTCGAAATCCTTCGCAATCTGCAGGGCCAGGGGAGACGGGGTGACGTCTACGAGCTTAACTATACGGCCCTCCGCCTTGGAGACGATCTTCTGTTTAACCACTATCACATCGCCGGGTTCCAGAGATACACCCTGGGCCTCGGCAGCGTCGATTATCAGGCGGCCTACATCGTCGCCCTCACTAACCTCAGGAATTCCACTGAGGCCTATTATCTCTACCCGGTTGCCCATGAGTGTCTTCGAATGTTTCGGGCGTCTACAGGCCCGTTATCTGTATAGAAGAGTGGGCCTTATAGATCCTGTTGATGTTCAGCAAGAGGGTGGTGAGGTCCTCCACGTATCTGGAGTTGGCCAGGCCTCCCCCATCGATGGCCCTTATCCCTTCGATCTTTTCCGCCAGTCCCATGACCTTTTTCTTGGCCTCCAGGTCGTTACCACAGACAATCACCGAGCAGTCCACCGCCTCATGTGGGTCCATCAGGGTCTCGGCGCTCAGGTTTTGGAAGGCGGATATCACCGTTGCCTCTGGGAGGACCCGCTGGGCCTGCTCGGCAGCCGAGCCTTCCTCCACTAGAATCGCGCTGATCTTACCCTTGGCGAACTTCACGGGCACAACGGTATCCACCACCAGTTTATCGCCTATGGCATCCCGGAGAAGGGCCAGAATATCTGCCTGGCCCCCAAAGGGAACGGTGATAAGGATAGCGTCCCCGGCCTTGACAGCCTGCTCATTCTCCATACCCCGTGCCGTTCCAGAGGAGGCGCCTCCGCCCGAAGGGCTGGAGGCCAGCATCTCTTTCAGCTTATCGGCGGCAGCGGCGGCCCTTTCGGCTGATCGGGAGCCGATGACCACATCTTCGCCTGCCAGCAAAAACCGAAATGCCAGGCCTAACCCCTCGGGACCGGTGCCGCCAATGAACGAGAGCATACAGACTGCCTCCTAGACTAGTATTCGGGACGGGCACCATTATACGGGCGGGAATAGCCTAATGCCAGGCATTGCTCGCGCATGATTGGACCCGAGAGCCAGTGGGAATTATTGTCCGGCTATGCCGGTGATGGACTCTACGCCGGCAGAAGCCGATGGGAGATCGGCCCCAGTCTACGACTCGTCCCGAACATATTCGAGGGAGAGGACCTCTAGCCAAGCCATCTCAAGGCCCTCTGGACCTCCCGTTCAGTCAGTCCTGCAGTGCCTAAGAAGTTAGGCATGTTCCACCAATAGCCCATTACTGTCTCCCCCCATGCCGGCTGCTCATCAGCGGGCCATCCATCGGGGTGGGGAAGGTCCAGCCCGTGGAGGGTCTCGTGGATGAAGGCCGCCGTTTGGCCCTGGGCGTTCCGAGAGGTGTCAGACCAGGCCTCTCCTAGCAATACCGACGCTGCGTTAGGCTCGGGCAGGCCGCATATCGCCTCCAGGCACACGTCACCAACCATAGCGTATCCTGCCCTGGACTCCTGATAGCCAGTGCCGCCCGCATAGCCACCCATACCTCGGACAAAGGCCAGATAGACCTGGTCCCGGGACTGGGGCATGGATCTATCTTCAATCTCACGTTTCAGCATCTCGATACCCGAGGAACGCCACTGGGAGAGGGTGAACTTGGAGTCCAGACGCTCCAACGGGGTCCAGGGGAGCTCAGCTCCCAGGACGTCGTCCAGCCACAACTTTGCCGAGTCTATGGCAGCTTCAACTTGCTCTTGAGGAAGCTCTACTGGCCAGGAGAGAAAATACAGCGCCTCTCCCACCCTGACCTCCTCGCCTACCGGCTCCTGCTCGATGCCCTTCGGATAGATCAAGAGAGGCACCAAGCTCCTGGTCTGTTTCGGCAGAACGGGAGGAAGAGGGGGCTTTGGCCTGAGCAATGCCCAAGGCCAGGCTAATAGGCGCTGCAAGAGCTTCACCACGCGGCCTCCTGGCGACAAATTATGGTAGAATTATACCGCAGCAAGGCGTTTCAAGGCGGTATCACAGGTTAGGCAGAAAATCGAGTCTAGGGGGAGGCAAACAAGATGCCGGCGATAACGATTCGAGGCCTGATAGGCAGTGGGGCTTACCTAGTTGCACCTGAAGTGGCCCGTATTATGAATGTGCGCTACGTCGACCGCCAGATACTGAGCGAGATTGCGCGGCACCTGGACACCACTGTGGAAGAGGTGGCGGACATAGACCATGTGCCCTGGGGACTTAGGGGAAGGATCGCCAAGGAGTTGGGGCGTGCCTTCGAGCAGATATCCGCCGGGCCCGTGGCCCCCTTCGATCTGGGGCCTCACTACGTGCCGACGGGTGAGGTGCTGACCGAGGAGAAGTATATCGGCGCCCTGGAGTCCGTCATTCACGATATGGTGGAGACCGAAAGCGTTGTCCTGGTAAGCCGAGGGGCCCAGATGATCCTCAAAGATCATCCCGGCTCGCTGCACGTCTATCTTCAGGCTCCCATGGAGGTGCGCATTCCCAGAGTAATTGACTACTTCCACATAAGCCGGGAGGATGCAGAAAAGAAGATAGAGGAACTGGATAAGGCCCACAAGGCCTACATCAAGAAGTACTTCAAGGCCGCCGTAGAGGACATGGAACACTACGACCTGATAATCAATACCAGGAAGATCAGCCTGAGGGAGGCCATCAACATGATAGTGTCTCTAGTCGGTGAGCCCGAGGACGCGACGAAGGCAGCGAAGACCTAACGCCTCTCAACTCCATACCTGACACGCCCACACCATAAGCTTCTTTCAGGCTTCGGCAATGCCGGGGCCTGGCTTTTTGACCTGTCTAGCCGGCTCCGAGCGGTCTTTAAGTCCGGTCCCTCGGGGCTAGAGGGCCGTGCCGTAAATGTGCTCGGGGACTACGATCACCGCCGAGCGGACCTGCTCGATCATGGCCCGGTCATATTCGTCCCAATCCGGGTGGTCCTCTCCGGCGGCCACCCTGTATACGTCTCGAAGCGCCAGGCGCAGCTTCTCGGCATCGGTATCCTCGGGAGACATGATCTCAGCGTGACCTTCCAGCACTATGAATCCCCACCACTCTGACTTCGACACCAATAGAGAGCACCTGGGGTCCCGTTTCATATTCAGCAGCTTCGCCCTGTCGCCCGTGGTGGTAAAGGCAACCCCGCTCCCATACAGACCACAGGTAACGATGCTCATCTGGGCAGCCCCGTTCCTGCGGAAGGTCGTCAGCACTCCGTTACGGTTCTCAGACAGGAACGTCCTGGCTTTTTCCGAGAGCATTGCAACTCCTCCCTTACGACACGCTCGGGCCCGTGAACCGACTCCCCTTTGGCAATCGCCGCGTCCAAGGGCCCTAGGATGATACCCGCAGCCATAACGACTGGACCGGACAGCCGCTTGTCCGCTCACTCTATATAGGCGATTCCCTCGATCTCCACAAGCCACTCCGGTTTGGCCAGTCCGGCGACTATCACCGTGGAGTTGGCTGGAGGGCTGTCGCCGTAGGCCTCCTCCCGAGCCTTACTCACGGCGGGATACTGGGAGATGTCGGTAATGTATGTAATGGTCTTGACCATATCGGCCAGGCTGCCGCCGTGGGCGCGGCACAGGTCATCCAGGTTCTTGTATATCTGGCGCAACTGGGCCTCGGGGTCTCCCTTGCCCAAGGTATTCATATCTTTGTCCAGGGACACCTGCCCCGAGATATGAACGGTGTTCCCTATTTTGACGGTGGGGCTGAGGCCCTTGAGGCTGTAAACCTGGCTTGGACTCACTCTCTCTATCGGCATTTCGTACCTCCTGTGAACAGACTTGAGACTACGGACGCAATTATACAGGCTGACCTGGTCTGGCGGAGAGATGATACCCTAAACTGGCGCTATCGCAGGACTTACAACGGGCCTAAAGTGGGGCTTAAGCCCTGGGAGGGCAGATAGAGGGTATCGGGAACCGGCGAAAGGGCCGGGTCATCGGAGGGAGGAGATGACCCGTTGAGCAGCGGTGTAGTCCCTAGCCCCCCCCTTGAGCACAGGTGGTATGAGGTATATGTTGCTCAGACCCAGGGCCTGCAGCCGGCCTACGGTCTCCAGGGCGATCTCCTCTCCCGGCCGGCCTTTTGTCAGGTCACTCACGATCTGCTCCGGCACATCGCTGAACAGGACTCCCCCTTTCACCAGCACCTGGATGCCGAAGAAGACAGGGATATCGGGCGCAGGGTCCGGGCCCGATCGATACTCATCGAGGAACCTCTCCGCCAGATGGGGGTCGTGTACCGGCTGGGTTATCAGGAAATCAGCGCCTGCCCGAGCCTTGCGACGGGCCAGCCGGGCCTCTGGCCCTATGCCCTTGCCCAGGTCCACCACCCCACCCACACAAAAGTCGGTGGGGCCATCCAGCTTCCTCCCCCTGTAGTCCAGGCCCCGGTTCATCTCCTTGATGCCGGCGATAAGCTCCGTGGGCTTGAATCTCGAAGCAGCACCGGTTTTGCTTTCATCCCGTTCCCTGAAGCCATCCCCCTGCAGGACCACCAGGTTCTCCAGACCCAGGGAGGCCGCGCCCAGGAGATGGGACTGGATTGCCAGCCTGTTCATATCGCGGCCGGCCAGGTTGAAGATGACCTCTTTTCGGGCCTCTGTTCCGATCAGGTGGGCGGCGATGGCCGAGTCCAATCGGACCGACTTGCCGGGGCTGTAAGCCACGCAGATAAAGTCCGCATCCAGGCCCCTAGCATCCTCAATCCATCCGGTCCCGGAGCCTCGGGGTGGGGAGAAATCGCAGATGATCACGAGGCCCGAAGGCCTGCCGGATAACCTATCGATCACTTTTGCCAACGGAACTCCTCGCTCGCAGTTTACCGTAGGTAGACCCGCTTGCCTGGTTCCAAAACGGCTGCTTCCCGATAAAGGCAACAGGCCGGGGGCATGAGGACTACGAGCTCTTCAGGAGGCCCCTGGGCAACAATGTAAGGCGTTATCTACCCTAATCGAAGCGGCCCGCTACCTGGCGTTTTTCAACCTCTCGGCGGCCTCTGCCCTGTCCGTAGCCTCCTGCCTGGCCGCCCAGGTAAAGAAGATGATGCCCGCCGCCGCGAGTAAGATCAAAAAGCCTGGCAGCTTCATGATCCCCCCACCAATCTGCTGGTCGGTACTCGGTGATAAGCCCCAGATTCCCGGTGACTGAGCATAGGTCTTATACAGCACGCTGCCGGAGAAGGTGATGAATGCGCCGACGATGGCCGGTGGGATCGAGAGGATGAAGAGATAGAGGATCTGTCCCCCATAGGGAAGCCTGGGTAGTTCTCGCATGGGGCTCAGCACGGGCCACCACATCAGGGTCCCGCCGGCCATGAACATCAGATGTTGGGAGATGTGGATGGAAAGATGATTTAAGCCCGACTCGTAAAGGACCGGCAAGTGCCAGACACCGAAGACGAGATTGAAGAGGAGGGCGGCGATGACGGGAAAGGTCAAAAACTTCAGCGCTCTGTAAACTATGGACGACCGGAGCAACGGCCTCAGGAGCCAGCCGGGGGTCCCTATGAGCAACAGGGGCGGCACAGTCAGGACCAGGATGAGGTGCTGCACCATGTGGGCGCTGAACAGGAACTCATCGCTCAAGACGTCCAGGGGTGAATGGAGGGCGAAGAAGATCATCCACACGCCCAGGGTGAACGATACGACTCGCCTGAGGCCCAACTCCTCAGACCCCGGGAAATACCTGCGCATGGGGCCTACAGCCAGGAGATAGAGCCCCTCCAGAAGAAGGACGCCGATGAGGACGCTGGGGTGCCCGCTCCAGTCAGTCCAGGAGAACTCTACCGTATGTCCGGCGTGGGCTAACAAATTTCACCCTGTTAATGCGGTGGGGAAAAGGGGAGGAACATCGGGGTCTGGGGCTAATCGACCAGCACCCGGAAAAGGCCCAGAAGAGAGAACATCACTGCAGCCGCCAAGGCCAGGCCGCCAATGA
>JACZVB010000094.1 GCA_022572865.1 Chloroflexota bacterium
GGGCAAACAGGCCCTCCCGAAAAGGCGCTATCGTATCGACGACTATCGGCACCCTCATAACCTCACCCAGGGTCTCCCTGGTGACGTACCGGAACCCGTGGCACAGGTCTACGATACTGTCGGAGTAGGAGACCCGCCTCCACTCACCATCGGAGACAATATCGATCCCGGCCTGCTCCTGGACCTGTATCACAAAGGGGACCGCCCCGTCCATCATCTCCTGAAAAGCATCGAAGGACAGCCGGCCCGAGACCCGGGCCTGCACCAGGTCCTTAACATACTGAGGCCTGGGCATGGACCCGACGACTGTGGTGGGGAACAACAAGTCCTGGTTCATGATCTATCCTCGATGAGGCGTATGTTTCGGGCAGACATGATAAGGTTATCATACGACATGGGGTAGAATGGGCTGAGGAATCTCCAGGAAAGGAGAGCAAAAGCCATGAAAGAAGACCTGCCGGCCGCCAAGAGCAGAGGGTATCGGGTGTGGGAGAGGTCCTATGCCGTGATCATAATCAGCTTCGTAGCCCTCACCAGCATCTCCCTGGGATACGGCCTCTGGGCCGCCTTTCAGTTTTCCGACTCGAACGCGTCCACAGACCTGGCACGGTTGATTACGAGCGGCTTCCTATTCATCTTCTCGGGACTAGCCGCCGTCGCCATGTGGCTGCGACTGATAAATGTTCAGGATAATCGCTGGTTAATCTCACAGATCAGTGAGCTTCTGGAGTCCAGGGAATAGGAGAGCATATTGATATTCGAGGACGTTCGGACCTTTTTAGAGAGCAACTTCGATGCGGTAGTCACGACCCTCCGAAAAGACGGGGCGACACAGGCTAGCGTCGTGAAGGCAGGGGCCTATGAGGATGGGGTCGTAATAGTGGCGATAGGAAGCTCGGCGAAGCTGAAGAACCTGGCCCGGGACCCCCGCTGCACGGTGCTTACCGTGAGCCCCGATTGGGGCAGGTGGTGCGTGGTGGAGGGTACCGTCACCATCCGGGACTGGGACAACACCGACCATGAGAAGCTGCGCCTGGAGCTGAGGGAGGCTTTCAAGGCCTGCGGCGGCGACCACGACGACTGGGACGAGTACGACCGGGTGATGAGGGAAGACCGTCGGGCCATAGTGGTGGTGAAGCCCTACCACGTCTACGGCCAGAGGGTCTAGGAAGGCGCTGAATCCCGACAAGTCCCGAGAATCGGGACAAGTCGGGATCAAACTCCCGGCATGGTTCGACAAGCTCACCACGAGCGGGGGCTTCGCCCCTCGGCACTCCCTGTTTCTTAAGGCTTATTAAACGGCCCCATTCAATGTCGTAGTCAAGGCAAGCCCGGCCCTAAGACGATTCCAGGACAGAGAGGACGCCGGGGACCACCTCTATGGTGGCCGGGGTGCGGGCTACCCGCTCACCGTCGGCCCATATCCACATCGGCTCCTCGGTCTCGATGCTCAAGGTACGGACCTGGTGAAGGGAAACGGCGGAGTGGGTCACATGGCTGCCGTTGAAGATTCTCGGCAGCATCCTCAGGACATCCCGCCTGGAAACGGACCGCACCAGGCACAGGTCCAGCAACCCGTCGTCCACCAGAGCGCCGGGGGCTATCATCAGCCTGCCGCCGTAGTTGGGGGTGTTGCCCGTGGCCGCCAGAAACACAGGCCCCTCGAAGTCCAGGGAGTCGCCCCGCAGGCACACCATTATGTCCCGGTACCGCACAAGCTGAACAAAGACCCCATACAGGTAAGCCGGGGTGCCGGCCAGAAAGCGCGGTGCCCGGCCATCGGCAACGTACTGGCTTACGGCGCTATCAAAGCCGAGGGTCGCCACCGTTGCGTAGTACCTGGTCCCGACCCGGCCCAGGTCGATTCTGCGTGTCTTCCCATAGAGCACGGCATCGACTATCCGCCGGGGTTCCTTGGGGAGGTCCAAGCAGGCCCTGAAATCGTTGCAGCGGCCGGCAGGTATAAGCCCAAGGGTCACTTCTTCAGGATGAGGCGTCCCTGATAACAGCCCGTTTATGGCCTCGTGGAGAGTCCCATCGCCACCGCAGATTAGGAGGCCGCGGACGCCCTTCTCCAGCGCGTGTATGGCCATCTGCTCAGCATCACCCTGGCGGGTAGTCCACTCCAGGTCCACATCCACCCCGGCCCTCGCCAGCAGCTCAGCCACCCTGGAGGCCATCCTCCTGCCTTTACCCCGCCCCGAGACCGGATTAGCGATGATGGACCAACGCTGCCCCTTGGCCATCGGCTATTCCACGTCGCACAGGAAGATGGGGGGAAAGTGATACATAGTGACCTGGGGATTAGCGCCCACCGTGTCCTTGGCCATCTCCAGCGCGGTGCCCAGGTCGGGCGCGGTCTCGTAACCCAGCCGGTCGGCCACCTTCTTGTCCCTGGCCCCGACCACGATCACCTTGCCAAGGTGCTCCTGGCCGTAGCAAGCCCAGTACCACATGTAGAAGGGGTGTACCCCGTGGTAGGCATAGGACTCCCGGAACAGGCGGATGTAGTTCTCGTTGTGGGCAAAGGACTCCTCGAAACCCTTCTCGATCTCACCCGGGTCCCTGGTCTCGGGGAGGACCTGGTTGTAGAAATCGAGGTAGGACGGATGGTGCACGGTATTGAACCGCTCCTCCAGAGGGTGAGTGAAGATGAGCACGCCGCCTTTTCTAACCAGGGGTTTCCCCCGATACATGTTGAATGTGTACCCCACGGCCAGGGAGTGGACTAGGACCGGGTTCATTATGGAGTTCACATTGTAGGGTCCCAGGTATGGAAGCCCGAAAAGCACCACGTCGGCCTGGCCCTGCACAGGCACGGCTTGCTGCCGGAAGACGGCATCGAGAATCCGGTCGTGCACCGGGTCGGTGTTCCCGGCGGCGATGTCCAGGAGGCCATAAGGCGCCTTGATGTGCTGAAATATGGACCAGCGCAGCCGGAAGGGCATCAGGGGCAGGGCCCGACGGTTGATCCCGAAAACAACCCGATCCCTGAGTCCCCATGCGCTTTCGGGCTTTTGCAGGTAGCCCAGCATCGATGGGAAGGTGCTGCTATCGAGGGCCATCTCTATCTTGAACACCTTCAGGTTCTCCTCGACCACCGCTCCCATGGCCTTGCAGGAGTCGTGCAGGGCAGACTTGGTGGGGTCCATGTAGGACTCGCAGTGCATCAGGGTATGCACGTTGTGATGCCGGCGGATGGTGCGGTAGCTCACCAGCCCCGTGTTGATGGACTTGTGGCCCCCGTCCATGGAGGAGAGATTGATGGTGACGTATATCAGCAGGTCGGAATCCGCCACCCGGCGAGAGGTCTCCACCTCATCACCATGGGGCGTCTGGCCCAGGAGCACCAGGTTCTCCTTGTCCTCCGGGTCGAAGTTGTACAGCCTATCCGGTTGGAAGGCTTTAAATACCTTCCGACCGAGGACCCCCTTTAGCTCCGATGGCGTCATACGCCGATGCAGGCCCAGGGCCGCGACGAGATGGATGTCATCGACACCCCCTTCAGCCAGCTTCTCAAGGACCTTTTCGATGACCCTCTGCCTCAGGTCGGGGCGCTGCATCGGGGGAAGTGGAAGAGATATGTCATCGAAGGCGATGGTCACCTTCATTCCCGGACGTATTAGGGCCGACAGGGGGTCGCACCCCAGGGGGTTGTCCAGGGCATTCTCGATGGCCCCGTCCACATCATCGATGGACGGGAGTGGAGGAGGAGGGTAGATGACCCGGGTTCCAACGGGAAGGGACTCGTAGAGAAACCCCTCCCCATAGTGAAAGAGGTATCGCTTACTGGGTGAGTCCACGTAGGTCACCAGACTCGCCTTGTCGAAGTCCGTGGCCCTGGTCCCTGCTTCTGTCATCGGGTCTCCTTACCGCCGGGTCATATCCTTATCCGGGGGCCCCGTTCCGCAGATCGAAGACGGTCTTCACACCTCCGAGCCGTCCCGCCCGCAGGGCCGTGTCTACAGCCTCTCGATACCTATGGAGAGGGAATCTATGCCTGACCAGCCCAGACAGGCTATTACCTAGCCCATTCTTGGTCATGAAATCCAGGGCCAGGTCGAAGGTCTTCACCTTCCGACCACGGTATTTCTCCACTCCATAGGCGTAGGAGCCTTTCAGGCGGAGCTGCTTGTACCAGACCGGTGTCAGGTCCGCCTTGGGGCCCGACGGCATTCCCTGCATGACAACGGTCCCGCCCTCCGAGGCCCAGCGGGTCGCATCGTCCAGGGCCGAAGAGCTCCCTACGCATTCGAAAACCACCGGAAATCCCCCAATCACTGCCGGCTTCCCGAAATCGATTGGCCTGATCTTGGCCCCTGCCACCTCGGCCAGGGAGGGGTATCCATCGGTCCCGTCCGAGACAACGTGGCGGGCCCCCAGCTCTTGGGCCAGGGCCCGCTGATGGGGATATCTGGCCATGGCGGTGATCTCGCAGCCCGGGACCAGAGCCCTCAGGGCGGCGGTGGTGAGCAGGCCAATGGCTCCACACCCGATGACCAGGACCCTGTCCTTCCTCCTTATCCCGGCGGTCAGCACGCCGTGGAGAGCGCAGCTAAAGGGCTCGATGAGGACAGCGGCCTCGGGAGTGAGAGCGTCAGGCGCCCGGTAGAGCTGGCTCTCGTGGGCTACCATCTGGGCGCCCCAGCCCCCGGGCACGCTGTGGCAAAACCCCGTCTGCAGGCCAACGGAGATATCCCCTTCCGCCACCCTGAGGCAGTTGGCATATCTACCCTCCGCACACGGGGGACAGGGCTCTGAAAACCCCCTGACAACACACCCCAGGGCAGGCTCGATAACCACCCTGTCCCCAGGGCCAAAGCCTGTGACCTGGTCCCCGGTCTCAATGATCTCACCATACACTTCGTGGCCGGGGGTGAAGGGAAAAGAGGTGAATGCGGATAGGTAAAGGCTACCCTTGCACCGTATGACGGCCAGGTCAGACCCGCATATCCCGCTCAATATAGTCCCGATCCTCACCCACGAAGGGCCCGGAAGCTGAGGCTCCGGCACCTCTTTGAGGCTCAATAGGGTTCCCGGCCCAGTACTCCATCCAGGGAACCTGGCCGAGACCACCTTGGTCCAAAGATAGCGAGGAGTGTTTATTTTTATGACCAGAGCATGCATCGTTATTCAGAGCCAGCAGACTTCCTAGCCGGAATTTATGGTTTCCTCGATAGGGAGCCGCTCAATGGAGCCCCGTCTTCGCCACGTACGGATACCCCATCCCCGGGCCCGGGCCAGCCGCCTCAACCGTCGGTCCGGATTGACGGCCACCGGATGGCCTACGCACTCCAAGAAGTGCCTGTCCGAGTAGCTATCGGCATAGGCGTAGCTTTTTCTCAGGTCTACGCCCATAGTGTCGGCCAGGCGGCGGGTTTCCTCAACCTTGGCCTGCCCGCTTAGAGGACCCGTCGCCAGACGCCCGGTCATGCGGCCGTTGAGGGACTCGGCCTCTGCCGCTGCGATGGCATCCACGCTCAGCATGGAACCCAGGGGGTGGACCGTAACCAGAAGCCCTCCCGTAACCAGGCCTATCTTGTGGCCCTGCTCCCTGTGCCGTCCGATTTCCAGAAGGGCGTCGGCGTAGAGCCTCGAGGCCCAGTACTGGACCCCTTCCCCCTCCGCCCATGACCTGAGCTCTTCCAGCAGGACCCCTTCATAGCTGCCGAGGAAAATCCTATTGAATCTGGCCCGGCTGAACCGGTCAACTAGAGCGTAGTATGGCAGCTTGGGGATAAAACCTAGGAGCCATACTCCTCTACTGGGAAGGGTCCGGTTGCTGAGCCTGAAATCTATATACGCATCCACTAGGTTCGATGCGGCCAGGGTGCCGTCGACATCGAAGAAGGCGCCCGTCGCACCCACTTGCCCGGCATCATCAAGAGCCATTCAGGGCCTCTACATCTCGGTCTTCCCAGGCGGTATCGCCCACTCTCATACCTACCTCGATGTCCTGGCCGTCGATGCCGCGGAAGGTCCCCCGGCCCCGTCGGTGATAGAAGCAGGCTCCTCTTCGGTCAGCCCCATAAGGTATCTCTTGACGCCGGGGATATACACATCCTGCAGATAGTGAGTCCAGTCCATCCGAGCAATATCGAAGTCGAACACATCCCGGTCTTCCTCCGCCAGCGACTCCCATACCTCACGTGTGTTATTGGTTAGAAACTGGCAA
>JACZVB010000095.1 GCA_022572865.1 Chloroflexota bacterium
TAATAGGGGACCCAGCTAAGCTCGTGCTCCGCCACCCCTATCTTGGGGTTGGGGAACCGATCGAACACGCCGCTCAGGATCACCTCGGTAAGGGAGACCCGCACCCAGAAGTCGGCGTTGTGCAGGAGGAAATTGGAGAACTCGAAGGGGTCGGTCATGTCCCGGTCCCAGCCCCGGCCGGCTTGTACCCGAGCGGTGGAGATATGGAAGGTCAGGGGTATGCCCAGGTCCTGGGCGCAGGCCCACAGGGGATCATAATCCGGTGAACGGTAGCCTTTCGCGGCCATGTACTCGGGGATGGTGGCGCCTACAAACCCCATCTTGACGCAACGCTCGATCTCTTTCACCCCGTCCTGGACATCGTCTATGTTGATGACGGCGACGGCCTTCAATCGCTGGGGGTTTGCCTGGCAGAACTCGGCGGCGAAGTCGTTGTACGCCCGATCGATTGCCGTCAGGAGCTTGCCGTCTTCAACGAAGGGATAGAGAAAGATGGTGAGGCTGGGATAGGTCAAGCCAACGTCGACGCCGTCTATATCCATATCTTTGACCGCTTCTTCGCCGATGTAGGCACCGAGCCGGACGTTCTCGAAGGGCTCCGCCTGATGCAGCTCCTCCGGCTCGTCAAACCTTGTGCCCGGCTGTGCGCCCATGGCAAAGATATTAAAGGTCATCATGTCGTCGACGAACCAGAAGGGCCCCATTTCAGTATCCTTAATCACTGGACCCCGATCCCTGAACTCGGGCGCGATCCTATCGGTCCACAGGTCTGGCGGCTCGACGATATGGTTGTCTGATGAAATAATCCTGTAGTCAACCATCACTTCTTCCCCTTTCTCGTCCCGACAACCGTTCCTTGTAGAAGGCCATCTGAAGATCGGTGTTTCGATGAGCGAATAGTGTACTTCCGGGGTTTTAGTCCTCTTTGCTCGGGGATTGGGGCACGGGTTCTCCTTCTTCGGCCCAGCGGCCATTCCACGGCCGCCCCGCCTTGTCCGAGGGCATGGAGTATTCTTTCAGGAAGTGGACGCCGTCCAGGTTTGGCCGGAGGAAGGCGCTGGGCTTCTTCGAGGAGGCCCTAAGCTCGTCGACGTGGACGACCATGTCGGTGCGGGAGTAGACGGCCCGTTCGAAGCCGCCGCCCATATAGAGGGCATCGTAGGGGCAGGCCTCGACGCATAGGCCGCAGAACATGCACCTCCCGGTGTCGATGTCGAAGATGTCGATGGCGTAGTCCATGCCCTGCTTGGGGTCACCCTCCGGGTGGGTCACTATGTTGATGGTGCCCAGGGGGCAGTACTTGGCGCAGGAGGCGCAGCCGGTACACCGGTCCTCGTACCAGGTGAACTCGTAGCCCCGAAAACGGGAGCCCCGGGGCACCACCTCTTCGGGATACTGGACGGTGAAGGGCTTCCTGAAGAGGTGCTTGAAGGTGACAATCATGCCTTTTGCGATCCCGAATCCGTACATTATTCAGTACCTCCGCCCACGGGCCGGTTGATGGCCGCCAATCTCTCGGGGCCCGAGGGCACTACCTGTCGGGTCTGGCCCTGGAAGTTTAATCCCCGATGCATGATGGCTACAAGCCCAGCGCCTATGACTATGTTCACCGGTATCAGCCACTCTGGGAGTCCATTTTCCCACACTACCACCTCCACTGCGGTTATCGCTACGTTGAGGAAGGAGAGCGGGAGGAGGAATTTCCACGCCAGGGCCATGACCTGATCGATCCTGAGCCTGGGAAGGGTGGCCCGGGTCCAGACGAATATCCCGAATATGAAGAAAATCTTTACGAAGAGCCACAGATACCCTGGAAGGCCGGGCCCTTCCCAGCCGCTGAGGTAGAGGGTGGCAATTACGGCGGAATAGCCCATGAGGGCGGCAAACTCCGCCAGCTGGAACATGCCGAACTTCATGCCGCTGTACTCGGTGTGGAAGCCGGCGATGATCTCGGAGTCGGCCTCCAGGAGGTCGAAGGGGCTCCGGTTCAGCTCTGCGGAGATGGCTACGAAGAATATGACGAAGCCCAGGGGCTGGAACAGTATGAGGGGCAAGCTTGATTGATGAGCTACGATTTCGTTCAGGTTCATAGTGCCTGTGATCACCACTACACCCAGGACGGCTATGAGCAGGGGGATCTCATAGCTGACCAGCTGGGCCACGCCCCTCATGGCGCCGAAGAGGGCATACTTGTTGTTCGAGGACCATCCTGCCATGAAAATTGCAATGGTATCGACGGACGTAATGGCGACGATGAAAAGGATCCCCACATTGAGATTGGTAAGGAAGGTGTCGCCGCCGTAGGGGATGACGGCGAACATCAGCAGTATCGGGGTCAGCATGACGATGGGGGCGATGTTGAAGACTATCCTATCGACGCCATTGGGCACGATGTCTTCCTTGGTCATGATCTTGATGGCGTCGGCCACGGGCTGGAGTATGCCGAAGGGCCCGACCCTGTTGGGGCCCAGGCGGTTTTGGAATCGGCCCAGCAGCCTGCGTTCCATGTAGATCATGGCCATGACGCCAACGATGGGCAGGTTTACAATAACCATCATGCTGAGGAGGCCAAGGACCAGATAGATGACCCAGCCCTCGATGGAGTCGGGCAGTGCCGACTCGAGCCAGCCCCGGAAGGCCTCGCCCAGCTTGGGCCACAGCTCGTAGAACCAGTCCATTAGCGGTCCACCTCGCCCATGTTTATATCGAAGCTGCCGAATATTACTACGAGGTCCGCCAGTTTCCAGCCTATGATCAGGTCTCTGAGGACGGTGAGATTTATGAAGGAGGGGGACCTGATCTTGCACCGGTAGGGTGCGATGGAGTTATCGCTGACCAGGTAAAAGCCCAGCTCACCCTTGGGGGCCTCTACGTGGGCGTAGGCCTCGCCGACGGGTGGATGGATGAGGGCCGGGGCCAGGGCCCTGAAAGGCCCGGAGGGTATCTGCTCCATGGCCTGCTTGACGATGAGGACGCTCTCCCGCATCTCCTCCAGCCTGACAAGGAACCGGTCGTAGGTGTCGCCGGTGGAGCCGACTGGTATATCGAAATCGAACCGGTCATACACTTCATAAGGGTCTGATTTACGGAGGTCCCAGGGGACGCCGCTGGCCCGGAGCATGGGGCCGGTGACGGAGGCGTTGATCGCTTTTTCGGCGGTCAGGATGGCGATGTCCTTGGTCCGGGCAATGAGGATCTCGTTCTCCCTGAGCAACGCCTCGTACTCGTCGATATAGCCGGGCATCTCGTTAATGAATTTCACGAGGGCGGGCATGAACTCCTCGGGCAGGTCGCCGCTCACGCCGCCGATACGCATGTAGCTGTATGTGATACGTGCGCCACAGACCAGCTCGAAGAGGTCCAGTATCTTCTCACGTTCCCGGAACATGTACATGAGGGGGGTGGCCAGAGCGCCGAGGTCATTGATGAAGAACCCCAGGCCCATGCAATGGCTGGCGATACGCATCAGCTCGGCCATGATGACCCGGATGTACATGGCCCGCTCAGGAGGTTGGATGCCGGCCAGTTTCTCGGCGGCCAGGACGTAGGCCAGGTTGTTGGACATGGAGGCCAGGTAGTCCAGCCTGTCGGTGAGGGTTATGACCTGGGTGTAGGTGCGCTCCTCCGCCAGCTTCTCGGAGCCGCGGTGCAGATAGCCGAATATGGGCTCAAGCTCCGTCACCACCTCGCCGTCGAAGGTGACCCTCATGCGGAAGACCCCATGGGTGCTGGGGTGCTGGGGCCCGATGTTCACCATCACCTCTTCGGTTTTAAGGGTCAATTTGGCATCTCCGTTAGTTTTTACCAAACCCTCACCCCCTGTTTCCCCCTCTCCCTTGGTAATGGAGAGGGGGAGAAAATAATTCTGGTCCCGACCAGTCGGGACAGGGCCCCGCCATCCTTCCAGTACTGGAAGGATGGCACAATGTAAGAAGGGCCGTATGCCATTGGTTTAGGCACCGGTGAAGTCCTTGCGGTGGGGGTGGCCCTGAAAGGTATCCCACAGGAAGATTCGCTTCATGTAGGGATGCCCCGTGAAACGTATGCCCATGAGGTCGTAAACCTCTCTCTCCTGGAGGGTTGCCCCCTGCCATATGCCGGTGAGGGAGGGGACGTGAGGGTCATCTCGACCGTAGGCCCGGGTCTTGAGGACGATGCTATGGTTGTGATCGATGGAGACCAGGTGGTAGACCAACTCGAAATAGTCGATGTAGTCGACGCCGGTCACGCTGGACAGGAAGTCCAGAGCAAGGGCCGGAGTGTCGTGGCAATAGCGGGCCACGTCGGCCAGGTAATCGGACTTGAGCAGAATGTAGTCCCCCTGGGCGTCTTGAACGGCGCCCGGGAACTGCTGTTGTATCTGCTTGGAAAGCTTCTCGACATCCAGTTGAGTTGTCACCGGGTGCTAGCTCTTCTTCTTGGCTATGCTGTATTTCTTGATCTTTTCCTGGAGCTGCATCAGCCCGTATAGAAGGGCGTCGGGCCGAGGGGGACAGCCGGGAATGTAGACATCCACGGGAATGATACGGTTGATGCCTGGGACGACGCTGTAGACCTCGTAGTAGGGGCCGCCGCTGGTGGCGCATACGCCCATGGAGATGACCCACTTGGGCTCCGCCATCTGCTCATAGATCCGGCTGATGGAGGGGGCCATCTTCCAGGTGACGGTGCCGGCCACGATCATCAGGTCAGCCTGGCGGGGCGAGGCCCGAAAGGCCTCCATGCCGAAGCGAGCGATGTCGAAGCGGGACATGGCGGTCCCGATCATCTCGAAGGCGCAGCAGGCCAGGCCAAAGGTCAGGGGCCAGACGGCGTTACGGCGTCCCCAGTTCAAAATGGTGTCGACAGTGGTGACGAGGATGCTTCGCTTCAGGTCGTCGGGGACCTCTATTATCGGGTCGGGGATGCGCACCGTAGACCTGTCTTTCAGGGCCTGGATCTCCTCGCCTTCCTCCCTGTCAAGGGCCTGTATGTCTACTGGGGTGCCCAGGATTTGGATAGTTGGCTTCTTATCATCCATCAGTGGTTAGCTCCATTCCAGGGCCTTCTTGCGCCACGCGTAGGCGTACCCTACCATCAATATCAGTATGAAGATGCCCATCTCGATGAGGCCGAAGAGTTTCAGCTTGTCCAAGTACACGGCCCAGGGGAAGAGGAAGACGACTTCGACATCGAATATCACGAAGAGAAGGGCAAAGTAATAGTAGCGAAAGTTGAATCTGATCCAGGAGCCGCCGATGGTCCGCATGCCGGACTCGTAGGTCTCCATCTTCACGGGTGTGGGGTTGTGGGGCTTGACGCCGACGAAACTGAGGGCCCAGGGGATGAGAAGCATAGTTATGGGGATGAGGGTGGCCAGGAGCAGGTATATGCCTATGTAACCGTAGTCGGCGAGCAAGTTGGGGTCTCCTGTTTAAGGCTGTCGAAAATATAGCATAGGGCCTATGTGGATGCAAGTGAAATCCGCCACAATAGAGAGTGTTTAGAAACAACTTCGACCATCCCCCCTTTCCCCCCTGCCTGGCCAGGCAGGGGGGAATTAAATAATTGGGGGACACCCCCAAGCCCCCGCCAAGGGTATAGAATCCCTTTTATCTCTTGTTCAGAGGGTGGCTAAGAAAGTGTTGTGTACTTAACGCTTACCCGGAAATAGGGGAAAGAATTAGGTTTTGGCGACACCCCCAAATCCCTTGGCCCGACTCGTCCAGATAAGCGGGACACGGCATCGGGACTCTCCCTGCTTTATGGGCTTATTAAACAGTGAGCCAAACATTTTGTTGACAGTTATAGGAAGGCCAAGTAGATTGAGGGGACTTTTACCCACGGGAGCTAAGACAAAAGATGATTCTGAAAGTTGTGGTGGTGGGCCCGTACCAGGAGAATACCTATATCATCGGGTCGGATGAGACCAAGGAGGCTGCCCTGGTGGACCCCGGGGCCCAGTGGCAGTCGATCATGAAGGCGGTGGAGGACGCGGGCCTGAAGGTCAAGATGATTCTCACTACCCACGGCCACGAGGACCACATTGGCGCCGTGGCCGACATGGTGGAGGCCACGGGCGCTATCTTCTCCATTCACGAAAAGGACGCCTATATGCTGGAGAGGAACCCGGACTCCACTTCGGTCATACCTGACTTCCGTAGCCCGCCGGAGCCGGAC
>JACZVB010000096.1 GCA_022572865.1 Chloroflexota bacterium
CGGTCGGCCGGCGTGAGGTGTGGGAGTCAGAGAGTGTGATGTTAGGGGCGGGGGACAGTTAGCGTTCAGGCTTTTGATGGCCTGACCAGTGCTGCAACAACACGGGAATGAGGTCTTTATGCCCAGACTGAACATCGGAGACCCGGCGCCAGAATTCACCCTTAAGGATTGCTACGGCAACAACGTTTCCAGCAAAGGGTTGCTGGGGAAGAAGGTTCTCCTCTACTTCTTCACCAGTCCTGGTGGAGGCAACTGAACCCGCATGGCTCTCGGGTACCGGGAGCATGCTCAAGAGTTCTCAGCCAAGAACCTTGTGGTCTACGGAATCAATGACAAAGACGCCGAGAGCGCCCGGCAATGGGTAGAGAAGGAGGAGCTGCCGTTTGTGGTGCTCCTGGACCCTGACCGGAGGGTGGGTATCGCCTATGGTATGTCTGACACTGCCTCTGAGCGGTACCTGGCGAACCCCGCTGATGGCCGCCGTCCGGCGGTGGTGATAGATGAGGAGGGTCGTATCGCTGCGTGGGAGCCGGACATGAACACGGTGGAGCAGATAGGTGCCCTTATATCCGCAATTTGAATGGAGATAGGGTTTTCTCCTTCCATACATCTTCGGCAGTGGGAGTAAGTAAGAGGCTGGGACACTCCACCGTTTCGACCACCTTGGACATTTACAGTTACGTGTAAGGTGGCTGGTGGAAAGAGGTGGCCAAAACCTTTGCCAAAGCTTTGGCCGACGATGAGTGACCACGAGTGGCGGCAATCGGGACTGAATCAGGTCACCATACCTGAGATTTAGCTGCGAAATTGTGGTGCCGAAGCCCGGACTCGAACCGGGACAGGGTTTCCCCCAACGGTTTTTGAGACCGTCGCGTCTGCCTATTCCGCCACTTCGGCCGGACCGTCTGGATCAATTGGGGTCCTGGTGCCGAGGGCCAGACTCGAACTGGCGACACACGGATTTTCAGTCCGTTGCTCTACCGACTGAGCTACCTCGGCTGCAGTGTATTATGTTACCACACCCCTAATCTCGGTCAATCAGAGTGGAGGAGTTCATTGAACGGCCTCTATTGGTCTGTTGGACGAGTGCGCCGGTTTGACAGCCCGTAGACCCGTGCCTATAGTTGGCCTAGCCCTGTTTCTTCTGGGTATCGAAAGGTGTTCCTGGTGAGGTCTCTCCTCCTCCCATCCTGCCTGGTCGCTATCGCCATCTCCACGTCGATCCTGGCGTCCGCTTGCCGTGACGATGGCTCCCTGGAGATCATTCTCCCCACCTCCACCACGCCTGCGGGCCCCGTGGCCTACGTCACCGGCGAGGTGTTGAACCCCGGGGTCTACACCCTTCCCCCTGGCGGCGACCGGATCATCGATGCCATAGAGGCCGCAGGGGGCTTTACCGACCTGGCCGACGTCGACAGCGTCAACCTGGCGGCAAGGGTCTTCGACGAGCAGCATATACGGGTGCTGGCCCTGGGGGCTACAGCCACCGACGAGGATGCCGCCACCTCCCTTATAGATCTCAACAGCGCCTCTTCAGAGCTTCTTCAGACCCTCTCTGGCATCGGCCCTGCCAGGGCCCAGGACATCATCGACTATCGAGAGAGCAACGGCCCCTTCAATCGGATCGAAGACATCGTTGCCGTCAAGGGCATTGGAGAGAAGACCTTCGAGGCCATCCGCGAGCTGATCACCGTCAGGTGAGGTCAACACCTCGAATAAGGAGCATACCGAAGACCTTTGAAACTCGTTTACCTCAGCGGCGCCCTGGTCCTGGGAGTTTTCGCGGGCTCCAGCCTGGAGCCCGCGGCCCTGCCATTCTTCATCGCCGCCGGCTCCCTGGCCCTGGTGGCCGGGCTGGGCAGGAGGCATCGATACGCCCTGTACCTGGTCCTGGTGGCCGTTTTGCTGGCCGGATTCGGTCGCGGCACCTCAGAGGCCCCCGGCTCGACCAATGAGACCCTGAGCCGGTATCACGAAGGGTCGGTTGTAGAGGTGGAGGGCCTCATAGCCAACTACCCCGAGCCCCGTGGCGCTCTCACCCAGTTTCGTTTCCATGTGACCCGCTTGAGGGCTGGGGAGGCCTGGGAGGATGCGTCCGGCGCGGTGCTGGTCAGGGCCCCGCCGTCCCCCGAGCTGGCCGGCCTCAGGGAGCCTCCGTATTTCCGCTATGGCGATACCCTCCGGCTGACGGGAAGGTTGGAGGAGCCCCCGGTGCTCGATGACTTCGACTGGCGGGACCACCTGGCCCGAGAGGGGATTCATTCCCTCATGCTCCGGCCCCGGGCCATGTTTATCGATTCCGGTGGGGGCGTCCCCCTCCTCACTTTCATATATAGGATTAGGGAGGAGATGGCCAGGGGGCTCGCCCAGGCGCTGCCAGAACCCCAGGCATCCCTCTCCCAGGCCCTGGTATTAGGCCTCAGGGGGACACTGCCATCGGAGCTGAGGGACGACCTGGCGAAGACCGGCACGACCCACCTGATTGCCGTCTCCGGCATTCATATGGGGATACTGGCCGGCCTGGTGAGCGTGGCTGCCATCGCATTGCTGGGCAGAAGAAGGCACTTATACATATTGATTCCCCTGCTGTTCCTCTGGGGCTATGCGCTGCTCACCGGGCTGGCCCCGCCAGTGGTCAGAGCGGCCATCATGGGAAGCCTCTACCTGTGGGCCGTGTATCTGGGGCGTCAGCGGAGCGGAATGGTCGCTCTCGCGGCGGCGGCCGCCATCATGGTGGGGATAGATCCCGGCATACTGGAGGAGGTCTCCTTCCGGCTGAGCTTCCTGGCCATGGCGGGGCTGATCCTGCTGGCCCCCTGGTTTCAGGCTGGAGGCCGCCGGCTGGTGGCCCTGGTGTGGATGCCTGAAGGTCGAGGCCTTGGCCTGGCTTTACTGTTCGTCGATGTCGTCTCTATATCCCTGGCGGCCATCCTGGCTACCCTGCCCGTGGTGGCCTTCAACTTCCACATGGTCTCCCTGGTGGGGCTTCCTGCGACTATTATCATTCTGCCCCTGTTTCCTCTGATACTGGTTACCTCGCTGTTGGTGGCCTTCTTCGGCGCATTCGCGCCGGCGGTGGCCCAGGGCCTGGGGTGGCTGGCCTGGCCCGGGCTGTCATACATGGTAGGGGTGGTGGAGACCTTCTCCTGGGCCCCTGCCCTCTCCATCGACCTCGGAGCCGCGGCGGTGCCCCTGACCTGGGCCTACTATGGCCTGGCGATAGCCATCCTGTGGCTTGCTCACAAGAGGTGGCCTCGATTCGTGTCTGGCCCGGACATAGATGCCATGACCGCAGGCCAGCCCGATGCAGCCATCGGCCTCACAGGCGTTCTGCGCCGCTGGAGATGGGGAGTCGCTTTTATGGTCATTCCGCCCATCCTCTTCCTGTTGGTGGCCCTGGCCCAGCCCTCGGTTGGGTGGACACCGCGGACACAGCTTGCTCTGGTATTGCCAGGGATAATGATACGCCAGATGGCCCCACTGTTACCTGAGTGTCTAAACACTCCAGTATAAATCTCTTGTCCTCCGGCGTAGCGTTCTGGATTCGGTCCTTAAGGTGTGGGTAGAGGTCCCTGATGGTATCGGCACTAACCAGTCTGCGCCTGGCCTCTTCGAGTGTCCCTTGCTGACGCTCCAACTCCTCGGTGATCCACGATCGCTCAGCTCTAAGCTCGGCCGACACCCGCTGGTAGGTCTCCTCCGATGTAATGTCGCGGGCATACCCACTATAAGCCTTGGCCTCCGCGTCGAGGAGCTTTGCCAATCTACGCTCTAGCCGCTTGATAGAGGCCTGCACCTTTTCTATAGCCTCCTGCTGAGTGTGTTCCTGCCCCTCTACGGCACTGAGAAACAGGTCCGGGTTCGACAGGAACGCTACGATTCTATCCCACACACGAGTCTCTATGACCGGACCGTTGACCGATTTGGAGTCGCAGGTTACACCCTTATCCGAGCCTTCGGCACCTGAGCATAGGTACCGGTAATAGACCCGACTCCCTCTACGCTGGATTTTGCTTCGCCAGCGCTGACCACACTGCTCACATCGGAGCATGCCGCGCATTAGGTAGAACTGGGTCACTTTGCCTCCCTCGGCCTTGTTCCGGGCCAGGCGCTCCTGGACCCTGGCATATTCTTCTGGAGTAACTACCGGCTCCTCCACCAAGCCCGGAATGGGGCATTGGTCCTGTTCGTCCGTCCGCCTACTAGAGGTCTTCCCATAAGTCTGGCCCCGGCGAACTTTGGGCTCTACAGCCTGAGTCCTAAGGGCGACATAGGCCCCGCTATATACCGGATTGGAGAGGATCTTGGCTATAGTAGAAGCCGACCAGTGTAGCTTGCCGCTGGGAGAAGGAACGGAGGCCTCCGTCAAGAGCCGGGCAATGCGCCGCAGGGAAACTCCTTCCAGGGCCATCTGCCAGATGCGCCCTGCAACTGGAAAGGTGCTAGGAGCAGGTTCAAACCGACGGCCATTCCACCTGTACCCGTAGGCTGCGTGGGATGTGGTAGGCAGACCGCGCAGGCGGGCCCGGTCCCTAAGACCATCCCTGGCTCCCTGCTGGGCCCGGTGGACTTGCTTCTCCTTAGACCAGGCCGACAGGAACTCCATCACCTCTCCCATGTCACCCTCGGGCACCTGGCCGTGCCTACACCGGATGATGACCCCCTGCTCCTCACACAGCGCCCTAAGCAGAAGGCGGTGGGCCGGTTTGGAGGGGCCCCTATCGGGATCGTACATGAATACGGCCTGGACCATCCGGGACCTGATAAGGTCCTTGAGCCGCTCCATAGCAGGGCTGTTCCAGACGGAGAGGGAGTGCCAGTCGGTGCCCAGCACGTAGTCATCAGGCACCTGAAAACCCTCTTCAGCAGCTAGGATCAGCGCTTCCTTAATCTGAGTCTCGGGGCTGATCTCCCTCTGGTCGTCAGTGGAGACCCTCCACCAGACGGCACCGGACTTAGCATACTGCCCATTCATATTCTCAAACCTCCTTTTGAGTTCTCTCAACGCCCTCCGAGCTTTTTGCACAGGCCGCAGCTACCGCGGATATAATGGAGCAGTAGATATCCATCAAGTGTCGCTGCTACTTTCTCCGCACAGGCCGATAGTCGATGGTGTGTTTCAGCCATCACCTTTAATGAATCACTGCCTTCCATGACAGATAAGAGTCTTTTGAACTGTTTCTTGGCCCCTGGACCCAGATGACTGCCGAGGGTCTGGATCCGCTGTTGGTTCATCAAGTCGCTGTCTTGAATGGCTACCTGGTCGTCCAAGTCGAAGTGTTCACCAGTCTCGGTCTTCATTAAAAGGTATCTAACGAAGGGTGGTAGTGCGGTGGTCAGAGAAGGCTTGCTTGACTCGATCATAGGTCTGACCGGCGCATTTAAGATCTGCGTCGCTTGCTTCGAAACGTTAGTATTCAGATGGGCTCGTGCCTGCAACTCTTCCAGATACGCCGTCTGCCACACTGTTAGCTCCCTCCAGAGCCGGTCTCCTTTCAAATGCTGACGCAGATACCCGAACAAGGGGCTGGACTCAACACTCAGCTCTAAGTTCAAGGGCCTGCCTTGCTCTGCTATCACGGTTATGGGGCGACCCTGATTCTCGACTGCCTCTGAAGCAACTCCCCACGTCTCTCCAACCTCCAGGCCGGGCCCGAAACTAACCCTCGACTGCCCTTCCTCCGTCTCATCACCTCTCCCTGGCAGGCCGAACTCTGTCTCACCCAGCTGGGGAGGCTGAAGTGAGGGAACTGCCACCGCTCTTCTCAGGTATCCTACTAGGCCTATCAGGTCTTCCTCATGTCTCTCCAAGGCCCTACCTAGCTGCTCTCTTTTCACCTGATCGAAACGTCGCTCCTGACGGGCGCGTTCGATGTTATCCGCGATGCTCCGCTTTGTTCTCCGGTACTTCGTTGCCAACTGGTCCTGAGTACGGCCCTGGTCGTACTCCTCCAGCCACTGACGGGCAAGTGCCGGGCCTATTTTTGGTCCTCTAGGCATTCTTCATAAATTGGGGCTTGACAACTTCTGGGCGATTATTCCCTAGCTAATATGACACTAATAAGACTTATATACCATAAGTATAACTACTATGTCAACACCATATAGACTAAACATGATGTTTTATAATGTGTTACATGGATAAGAATCCA
>JACZVB010000097.1 GCA_022572865.1 Chloroflexota bacterium
GAATGATGGTCTGGTAGCCGGCCAGGTAATACAGGTTGGGCAGATGGGTCACCAGGAGCACCTCGATGCCCGACTTTTCCATCTCGCCCCTTACCTTGGCTACTCGCTCCCGGTACTCCGACTCCGGGAATGCCATCTCCTGGGGAGTGGGGTTTTCCGTCAGGTATTTCAGCGGGTCCATATATTCTCCAACTCGAGGGCGTTGACCATGATGACCTTATCCTCCGGCCCCTAACCCGTCCAGGGCCTCGACTCCTATGGCCCCCACCCCTTCACTACCACCGGCATGGAGCAGCGCATCCCAGAGGTACTCGCCGTAGTCCCGGGTCACGTACACCTCGTAGGCCAGCAGGTCGCCGATATCGGAGCGGATGACAAGGACATGTACCTCGGCCGCCTTTCCCTGGGCACAGGAGCCGTCGGCGAAGACAGCGGGGTCCAGGTCCAACTCCACCAGCCTGGCCAGCACCCTCTGGCTCCGGGGCCCCAGTACACAGACCCCAGCCCACGATGAGGTGACATCCACCAGATGAGCACAGCCATCGAGACCCTCTTCGAGAAAATCCGCTACCGGCGATGCTTCCCCGAGCGACGTAAAGACCATCGCCTCATCGTAGGACAGTCCGGCCACTTTCACCGCATCCCCGCTGTCCTCACTCGCCGTTGGATTAGGGCATCGCACTACCCGTCCCACTTTCAGGGAGCCTTGCAGCACAAGGACACGGGACAACCCGTCGAGCACGGCATCGCCCTGAAGGTCCAGTTTCCCCACAGGGCTGATGTCGCACACCCCTGCGGCCTTGCGGGCCAGGTCCATCTCCTCATCCGTCGACGTGTACCTGGCGGGAAGCCGCCAGCCTTCTCGATGGGTGAAGACCGCCCCCAGCTCCTGGTGGGCGTTGTACATGGCCGTCAGCTTGACGGGCGAGGCCACGGGGCTACTCATCTCTATACCATCACTCCTTTTCTATACTATTACTCCCTTAGGCGCTTGCCCTCGGGATCGTACACCGGCTCCAGGCGGACCCTGGCCGGGGCCCCTTGGCCTCGCACCCGGACCTGTATCTCCGTACCGTCCTGGGCCAGGTGCGCCGGCACCCAGGCCAGCCCGAAACCTCGTTTTAACGTGGGACTGTACCTGGAGCTGGTGACCTTGCCAACGGGCTTGCCGCCGTGCAAGACCGGCACCCCGTCCTCAGGCACGGCGCTATTCTCCATCACGAATCCCACTAGCTTGTTTCTGAGGCCTTGCTCCTGCACCATTAGCAAGGCGCTTCTACCAATGAAATCCTCTTTATCGAACTTGACGGCCCACGCCATGTCCGCCTCCAGCGGGTTGGAGACCACATCGGTGTCCTGGCCGGGAATCAGATGCTTCTTCTCCAAGCGGAGCACCCGCTGGGCCTCGACCCCGAAGGGAGCGATGTCAAACTCCCGGCCCGCCTCCAGCAGGGAGTCCCATACGTGTTCCCCGTACTCCGCCGGGAAGTGAAGCTCCCATCCCGTTTCCCCCACAAAACCGATGCGCATCAGCAGGGTCGGCACCCCGGCCACGTCCCCCGAGGCGGTCCTCATGTACTTGAACCCCTCGGTGGAGATATCGATATCGGTGAGCTTCATCAACGTGTCCCGGGCCCTGGGCCCCGCCAGGTTTATCGCCGCGTACCCGGGGGTTACGTTGGTGACGTGGACACACATGCCCGTGCCTGCGGCCCACCACCGGAACCACTCCTCCACCAGGTCTATGTTCCCCGTCCCGGTGGTCACGTAGTAGCAGTCCTCCGCCAGCCGGGTCACGGTGCCATCATCCAGGATGATGCCGCTGTCGGAGCAGATTATCCCGTAGCGGATCCGGCCCGCTCTCAGATTGGAAAAGTAATGAGTGTAGACCCTATCCATCAGCTCAGGTGCGTTTTCCCCCCTCACGTCCAGCTTGCCCAGGGTGCTGACGTCGATGATGCCCACCCGCTCCCTGACCGCCATCACCTCCTTCAGGGGATCGCCATAGGAGTGAGGCCGTTTCCACTGACCAACCTCCGCCATCTTTCCCCCCAGCGCTCGGTGGCGATGGTAGATGGGTGTGAAACGGAAGGGCATGTGGCCCGGGCCTGCCAGGGCGCCCATGGGGACGGGCTGGACGGGAGGCCGGAGGGTAGTGCTCCCCGTATCCTGGACACTCTGCCCCGTGGCCTCGGCGCAGATGCCCAGATACGCCTTAAGACACATCTTCCCCTGGCAGGGGCCCATGGACACGGTGCTGTATCTCTTCAAGGACTGAACATCGTCGAAGCCCTCGTTGATCGCATCGCGAATGTCCTTCTCGGTGACATCTTCGCAGATGCACACGAACTTCTTTCTGGAAGGCTCCGGGACGGTCACCAGGTGTTTGGCAGCCAGTCCGTCCCGATATTCCGATTCCCTCTCACTTCTACGCTCTCCAAGGGCTGATATCTCGCTCTTGAGCCGGGCCCCGATTTCTGGACCGAGGCCTGCGGCGGCCTCCAGCCCCGCCAGCTCACCCTGTAAAAGGCTAGCCCTGATATCGTGGATTCCGGTCACGTCCCCCGCGGCGTACATCCCCGGCGGCAGGTCCGAGGGCACCGTCTCGCCCAGCTGGAGATCGTAGTGAAGATCGCAGTCGCCCTGGCGAAGCAGGCCGTTCGCGGGCTCGAAGCCCGGGGCTACACAGAGGAAGTCGCAGGCTATGCGCCGTTCCTCTCCGGTGAACCCTTCGCCCTCGAACCTGCCCAGGACCACAGCCTTCAGTCCCTTCTTCCCCTCGGCCCGGCGGATGGTGTAGGGAGACATCGGGGCAACACCCCGGCTTTCCAGGGCCCGGGCCAGAGGAGACTTTCCGCTATCGAGGGCGCGGGAGTCGGCCACGGCGACGATCTCTACCCCATTGCTCAAGAGGTCCAGGGCCGCGGCCAGGCCCTGGTCGTTGTTGGTGACCACCACCCCCCGCCTTCCCGGGCTAACGCCGTACAGGTTGGCGAGCCGTAACGCCCCGCTGCTCAGGAGGATGCCCGGAAGGTCGTTGTTGGGAAAGACCAGGGGGACCTCCTGGGCCCCGGTGGCGATGACTATCTGTCTGGCCCTCAGCTTCACCAGCTCGTTGCCGTGATGCACCGCCAGCATTCCACCCTCGTAGAGCCCCAGGGCGCTGGCCCCGGACAGAACCGTTATATTTTGAAGCCGTTGTACCGATTCCCTGAACCTTTCGGCGATCTCGTAGCTCGCCAGCCCCGAGAGCTCCTCCGGTGCCCCGGGGTCCAGGGTCTCGGCCCTGAGATGCCCGCCGAGGGTTGGCTGGTCGTCGATTAGAACAACCCTGACACCCTGTCCCGCGGCGGCAATCGCGGCCCGGCACCCGGCTGGGCCTCCCCCCACCACCGCGACATCGGTGTACAGGTTCAGATGCCCGTATTCGGAATCGGGAATGTGCCGCGGGTCTACCTTTCCCAGGCCCGCTATCCTGCGGATTATCGGTTCCGCCAGCCGCCACATGAACTTGGGTTTTATGAGGGTCTTGTAGTAGAACCCCACGGGCATCAGGCGGTCGAACCTCTCCAGGTTGGAAAGGGCGTCGTGCTCCAGCGACGGCCAGGCGTTTTGATGCCGGACCTGGGCGCCTTCGCACACCTCTTCGGTGCAGGCCCGGACATTGGGGGCGCCGTCCACCTGCATCAGGCAGTTGGGGCACCGCCCCACAGCGCACAGGAGCCCTCGGGGCCGGTGATATTTGAAGCTACGGCTGAACACCCTGATCCCCGAGGCGTAGAGGGCCGAGGCTACGGTATCGCCGTGGTAGGCATGGAAATCCTTACCGTTGTAGCTGAAGGTGAAGGGCCTGGACCTGTCGATGACCTGGGACGGGTGCGGCGGCAGACGAGATTCGGTCATTATTCTGGCGTTCCTCGCATTACGACCGAGCACTCGAGGCCCCAGGCCAGTAGGTACCCTCCACCCGGTTGTTCAGGGTGTTGCGCTCCGCCAAGAACCACCGGCGACACCCATACTTGTGATACCACCACTCCTGCTGCAACCCGGCCTCGTTCTTTCGAAAGTAAAAATACCTGGTCCATTCCTCCCCAGAATCGCTGGGCGCGGGGCGGGCTGTGACCTCGCCCCCGAAGCGGTAGTCGTACACGCTCCGCTCGCCGCAGTTTGGGCATTTAAGCAGGAATGCCAGGGCTTGCTCCTTTAATAAATCTCCGCCCGCGCACCCCTCGGTCCGTCTACGGCGGGCTCAGGGTGGCGGATCGGCCTATAAAAGCTTAATCAATCCGCCATCCTGAGTTCATCGAAGGATGAGCGGATGTTATATCTGGGCCCGGCCTACCTCACCGGCCTATGTCCTCGTTCCACAGCTCCCTGTTCTCGGGAATCCAGTCCTCGATTATCTGGAATATCTCGGCATCGTCCAGGTCCACAACCTCGATCCCCTGGGCCTCCAGCGAGGCTCGTTCCGTGACCCCGTGGCGCAGCTCCCCGATGATCACCCTGGAGATCCAGAACTGGACTACGGCACCCGAGCAAAAGGCGCAGGGCAAGAGGGTCGATACCAGGGTCAGCCCTCGGAATGAGCCGATCCGCCCGGCGTTCCTGAGACACACTACCTCGGCGTGGGCCACCGGGTCGCTGTCCTGGACCCGGCGGTTCCGGCCTCGGGATATGATCTCACCATCCTTCACCAGCACCGAGCCGATGGGAATGCCCCCCTCTCGGAGCCCTTGCCTGGCCTCCTCCTTGGCCGCCTCCATGTACCTTTTGTAGTCAGCTTCCACGAACGTATTGACAAACCTTTGGGACGGTTCTCCTACTGTCATTCCGGGTCTCGATTTTGTCGGGGTTCGGATCGACAGAGCCTAGAACATGGTGAGGTAGCGGTCTATCTCCCACTCCGTCACCTGGCGGTGATAGTCGGCCCACTCCTGTTCCTTCACCTTGACGAACTCCTGGTAGATGGGGCCGAGGGCCTCCTGGACCACCTCGTCCTTCTCCAGCTCCTGAAGGGCTTCATATAGGCTCTGCGGCAGCATCTTTATGCCCCTTCTGGCTATCTCGTCCAGCCCCAGGGCATAGGTGTTCTCGAAGTTGGCCTTGCCCGGGTCCAGCTTTCTCCTTACCCCGTCCAGCCCGGCCTGGACGTAGGCGGCCAGGGAGAGATACAGGTTGCAGGCAGCGGACAAAGTGCGGTCTTCCAGGTGTCCCGGACCTGCGGTCCTGATCATCTGGGTGCGATTGTTGTCCCCATAAGAGATGAAGGCCGGAGTCCACAGGAATCCTGACCTGGAGCCCCTGAGGGCGCCGCCTATCTGGAGTCGCTTGTAGCAGTTCACCGTCGGCGAGTTGACACAGCACAGGGCCCGGGCGTGATGCAGGATGCCCCCTATAAAATGGTAGGCCATCTCAGAAAGCCCCAGCCCCTGGGGGTCCTCCTCATCCAGAAACAGATTCTCACCCGTTTTCGCATCCGCTATATGGAAGTGGATGTGGGCCGCGCTGCCCGTGCGATCAGAGAAGGGCTTGGGCATGTGGGTGGCGATGGCCCCGTGTTTGCGAGCCACCTGGCTGGTCATCATCTTGAAGAAAGTGTAGCGATCGGCGGTGATCAGGGCGTCATCATAGTCAAAGTTGATCTCGTACTGACCGCTGCCGTCTTCGTGGTCGGACTGGTATACCCCCCAGCCGAGCTTGTTCAGGCCTTCGGTCATCTCCTTCAAGTACTCCATAACCCCGGAGATGCCCTTGAAATCGTAGCAGGGCTTCTCCAGGTGGTCCACGTCGGCGGGGTCGAAGATGCGAATCGATCCGTCGTCGTTTCGTAGCACCAAGAAATGCTCGGGTTCCACCCCCACGTTGAAGACGTACCCTTCCTCTCTGGCCATGCCCAGCACCCGCTTGATGTTCTGTCTGGAACAGTAGGGGTGCGCCTCGCCGTCCACGAAGAGGTCGCTGGCGAACCTGGCCACGGTGGGGTCCCAGGGCAGTGGGGTGTAGGTATCGATATCGATTCTAGCCATCAGATCGTGGGCGTGCGGCCCCTGGCCCATACCGTGCAGGGAGCCGCCGGCGAAGCCCGCGCCGTTATCGACGACGTTGTCAAAGCTGGTTACGGGCACCAGGTTCACTTTGGCGGCCCCGTTAA
>JACZVB010000098.1 GCA_022572865.1 Chloroflexota bacterium
CCTTCATTACCTGAGGCCCCTTGATGAGCAGCTCTCCCACCTCTCCCCTTGGAAGCTCCCGGCCCCCTGCCTCCGAGTCGACCACCTTCTCCTCGGTGTCGGCCAGGGCAGGGCCGATGGACCCGCTGCGACGGCGCTCGGGCTCGAGGTAATCGAGGTTGGTTATCGGCGATGTCTCCGTCAGGCCATAGCCCTGGATGGTGGGGATGCCGGTGAGTCCCTCCAGGCGTTGCTGGAGCTCTTCCGACAGGGGCGCCGCGCCGGAGATGCAGACCCGCATGGAGGAGAGGTCGTACTTCTCGATGTCCGGGACCTGGGTAATAAGCAGGATCACGGGCGGAACGGTGACGAGCATGGTCACCCGGTGCCGGGAGCACAGAGCGAGGAACTGCTCCATGTCGAAGCGGGCCATGTGTACCTGGGTTGCCCCCGATGCGATGGCCGCGTTCATCAGGACGGTCATCCCGTAGCTGTGGAACAGGGGTAGGTGGACCAGGACGACGTCCTCCTCCCTCATGACCGAGGCCTCCCCGGGCCGGTTGAGGAACTGTTCCAGGTTGCTGGTCAGGTTGAAGTGGGTGAGCATTACGCCCTTGGGAAGGCCCGTGGTGCCACTGGAGGAGGGTAGGACGGCCAGGTCTTCCATTGGGTCGATACTAACCCGCGGAGGTGCTGGCCGGTGATTGGACAGCAGCTCTTCCAGGGACAGATCGGTGCCGCTGGCCTCGCCGATGACGATCACGGTCTCGAGCTCGGGGAGCTCGCCTCTGGCGGCCTGGACCACGGGAAGCAGTGCCTGGTGCACGATAATCACCTTTGCCCCGGCGTTTCCAAGCTGGTGGGCCAGCTCCCTTTCCCGATATGCAGCGTTTACCGGAGTGACTGTGGCTCCGGCTTTGATTATCCCGAAGAAACCGATGATGAACTCGGGGCAGTTGGGGGCGAAAAGGCCCACACGGTCGGCTTTCTCCACCCCCAGGCCCGTCAGGGCCGCGGCGAGCCTGTCGCTCTTCTCATCGAGCTGAGAGAAGGTGAACTCACGCTCGCCATCGATCACCGCGACCTTATGGGGCAGGCGGCTGGCGGCCTGACTCAGCACCTCCCAGAGGGGATATACCTTGTATGGCGCTATAGACGCACGTGCTCCTGGGGGCATTCTTCTCTCCTGCTTAGAAATTATCTCAAAAGGTGGTTCGACCCTTCGGCCTTGCTCAGGACAGGCAGGCTCACCACGAACGGAAGAGGTTACATTTCCCGCTCGTCCTGAGCTTGTCCCGATACTCGGGACTTGTCGAAGGATGACGAATGCTGCTGCGGGCCGTTTTGAGATAGTTGCTCAGTCCCTAGTATCTGTTGGTAGAGGGTTATGTCACGTCCCTGACCTGGAGAGGCCATGATACACCACACCAGCAATCTATAAGGGTGGCACGTCTTTAAGGCCGAAACCGGTTACCGGAATCAGCACCGTGTCACCCTTCTGGATGGCGCCCGTCTCCATCAGCGCCTCGAGTCCGGCGAAGGCGGCGGCGGAGGTGGGCTCGCAGTAGACCCCCTCCCTCTCGGCCAGCAACCTCTGCCATCGCAGGATCGCGTGATCGGCGACGGCCGCGGCTGCCCCCTGAGCGGACCGAAGGACATGCAGCACCTCTTGCTTTCTGGGAGGGTCGCCCACGGAGATGCCCCCGGCGATGGTCCGGGCCCCCGGGCCTGGGGCCCAATCTATATCCCTGTAGGCCGCTACGATGGGCATCACGGCCTCAGCCTGTACCAGGTGAAGCCTGGGAAGAGTGGCGACCCGCCCGGCCCCTTGCAGCTCCTGAAAGCCTTTCCAGGTGCCTATGAACAGGGAGCCGTTGCCCACGGGCATGACCATGTGCTGCGGGAGCTCGGGCCCGAACTGGGCCGAGACCTCATAGGCAAAGGCCTTGGTCCCCTCGATGAAGTAGGGGCTAAGGTTGTGAGATGCGTACACCAGGGAGTTCTCGCTGCAGTATTCCTCCGCGGCCTGGGAGGCCGCTTCCCTGGGGCCTTCTATCAGGTGGGTCTCGCCGCCGTACACCCTGATCTGCTGGATCTTGGCCGCCGGGGCGCTGGACGGCACAAATATGTGGGCCTTGATCCCGCTCCGAGCGGCGTAGGCGGCGATGGATGCCCCGGCGTTTCCCGAGGAGTCCTCCACGATCTCATCCACCCCCAACTCTTTCGCCATGGATAGCATGATGGCAGTGCCACGGTCCTTGAAGGAGCCGGTCGGGTTTATGAACTCCAGCTTGGCGTGCAACCTTGCCAGCCCGAGAATCTCACCCACAGCGGATAACGTGACGCAGGGAGTGTTGCCCTCGCCCAGGGACACGAAGGAACCGGAATGGTGAATGGGCAATGGTATGGGGCCCCCGATCCAGCCCGGCGGCTGGGGCCCGGCTGGGGCCTGGACCCCCAGGTATTCTACGGTCAACGGCGATTTGCACTCGCCACATCGCAAAGCAACCATATCCAGGGGATAGGAGGCCCTGCACCTGGTGCATTTCAAGAGCGTTTGAGACATTCCCTGAACCTACATTGTTTCTTCGCTGCACACCATTAGATTGGCGGCAGCACGAAATAGCGATATCGGCCTTCATTCGTTATATGGACTCTGGCATTATATGGAATGTGGGCGTCGCCCGTAAGGAAAGGGGCCCAGACAACATTGGCAACTTGGTCGGTCTCCGAGTTGCACAACTGGCGTGTGCTCCGCTAGTATGTCACCGACCTTCGGGCCCCGGGGCCGAAGTGAAAAAGACCCTACAGGGCCGTCGGTACACTTGCGACTTATGGAGAAAGAGATATGCCTAAAAAAGAGGTGATCAACGTCGATATGGCCAGCCCCAATCCCCGTCTATCCCCGGCCACCAGGTTCGGGAATCTGGTATTCGTATCGGGGCAGACGGGCACCCATCCGGTGACCGGCGAGCTTGGCAATGGCGTGCGAGAGCAGACCCGCTACACCATTGAAAGGATCAAGATGGTTCTCGAGGCGGCGGGCACCTCTCTGGACAACGTGCTGACCGTGACCACCTATCTAACCAAGAGGGAGGACCTGGACGAGTATAACGACGAATATGGTAAGTACTTTTCTGCCAACAAACCCGCCAGGGCCACTATGGAGGTGATGTTGAACCGCCCCGAGCTGCTTGTGGAGATAGTGGTCACCGCCTGCATCCCCGATTAGCGGTCACACATGGGCAACTTCCCCGACGGCAGAGATGGGCCTCAGGCCAGCGAGGGGTTTATACCTTAGCGCAGCCTGGGAAGTACCTCCTCGCCCAGGAGGCGCAGGCTCTTCATGGCTACCTCGGAGTCCATCCCCGGCCACTGGCACTCGACGATTATGTAGTTGAACCCCAGCTCCTGATATCGCTTGATCTCCCGGACGCAGGTGTCGGGGCTCCCGATGATGAAGCGGTCCTTAGCCAGCTCCTCGAAGGGCATATCGAACCGGTCGCCAGGCGGTAGCTCCTTGTCCTGGCCCTGTTTCGAATATGCTTTGTACCGTCCTCCCAGAAAGGGCCGGCACAGCTCGAAGGCCTCCTCGTCGGTCTCGGCCACGTAGGTGTCCTTTATCACGGCGATGTCCCCGGGGGCAGGGGCCTCTGCTTCGGACAGTGCGTCTTTGTAGATGGCTATCTGCTCCTTCAGGGTGGAGAACACAGCGTGGGGGCTGGCGTACAGGACGGCGCCCGTCCGGGCTGCCCGGCGCACAGCCGGGTGATTGTTGGCTGCGATCCATACGGGTGGGTGTGGTTTCTGCATGGGCCGGGCCGTCGGCACCACATCGTCTAAAGAGAAGTGCTTGCCGTGGTAGGTTACGCGATCATCGGTCCAGAGTTTCTTGATGATCTCCAACGACTCATTGAACCGTGCCACCCGGTCCCGTCTTTCGATGCCGAAGGCACGGAACTCCTCTTCCTCGTAGCCAAGGCCCACGCCGAAGATGAAGCGGCCATTGCAGATGGTGTCCAGGGTGGCGACCTGCTCGGCCACGTCGACGGGATGGAGGAGGGGCAGGAGCAGGATGCCTGTTCCCAGCCACATGTCGCCGGCCTCGGCGGCAAGGCGGCCCAAAAGGGGCAGTGGCTGGAGTATCTGGAGAGGGTGGCTGAGGTAGTGCTGACCTATCAGCACACAATCGAATCCGTAGTCCCGGGCCATGCGGGTCTGCTCGAGCAATCCCTCGAGCAGGGGACGGATGGGCCTGTTGGCCGGGTACTCGCTTCCCAGTTCCAGGCCTATTTTCATGGCTGACTCCTCCCAGATATTAACCGCCTCGGTACGGCTCCGGTACGATCGGGTCAAAGGTCTTCCCTGGACGGGCATCTACGTGACGCCATCCTGTCCCTGCCGACTGGAAGCCCAGTGACAGATTCGATTGTACGCCCACCTCAAGGTATTTGCAGCCTGAGAGATGGGTTGGTAAGATCAAGGCGATGTTTGTCCGTGTTCCTTGTTGAGACTACCATGGCCCTGGTCGAGGATAATGCTGTGGTTGCGTCCAGGCAGCTTGATATGGGGAATTCCGGGTTGGATTACAGGGTGTCATTGAAAAGATATTATGTCTGAGTGGACACTGGCTCACGCCTACGAATTCCAGGGGCAGACCGTCCGTTACGATATTCGCGGCGACGGACCACCGCTTGTTCTTGTCCACGGGACTCCTTTCTCGTCTTTTATCTGGAGACATCTCATTCCCCGCCTGGCGGATAAATGGAGGGTCTATTTCTACGACCTGTTGGGCTACGGGCAGTCTGAGATGCGAGATCATCAAGATGTTTCACTCGGGGTGCAAAATCAAGTGCTGGCGTGCCTTCTAGACCATTGGAAACTCGAGGCGCCTCGAATTGTTGGTCACGACTTTGGCGGGACGACGGTACTCCGTACTCACATCGTTGGGAATCGTGATTTTGAGAAGATAATTCTCATTGACCCGGTGGCACTGTCGCCTTGGGGGAGTCCGTTCTTCGCTCACGTAAACAAGAATGAAACTGCCTTTCAGGGCATGCCCGGTTACATCCATGAGGCTATTGTCACTGCGTATGTTCGGGGTGCAACATACCGCACGATGTCTGACGAGACCTTACAAGGGATCCTGCATCCGTGGCTGAGCGAGTCCGGTCGCAACGCCTTCTATCGTCAAATTGCACAGGCTGATAAGCGGTTCACGGATGAAATTGAACCGAAATACGGGGGCATCACCCGGCCGGTCTTGATCGCCTGGGGAGAGGAGGACGAATGGATCCCGATCGAGACGGGGAGACGCCTACATAATGCGATTTCGGGATCGAGCTTCGTTCCGATCCCTAAGGCTGGACACCTGGTACAAGAAGATGAGCCTGACGCGCTGCTTGAAGTAATCGAAGAGTTTTTTGGCTGACGTGCAAACCGGGGTTAAATCTAACTAGGGCGTGAATGTCAAGAGTTCCATAAGCTTCGCAGCATCATATGCCCCTGGCGGTGCTGTCCTTGTGGCGGGGGATTCGGGAGATGTCAGGCCAAGAAGGGGACGTTTATCGGTCGTCGGGTGTCTCTTGCGTCTTGGCCCGTTGGATTATCTCCTGTATATTATCCCGGTGTTGCTGCTCCTGACTGGCTATGACCATTTTGACGATATAGTAGACGGGCCACACGACTGCCAAACCCCAGGAAACCGCTATGAGCGCGCCTGCCCAACCGCTGAAGCCGAAGTTGAACAGCACGATTCCCCCCGCGGCCACGAGGACACTCTCTAGCATAAACATGCTGGTCAGGCTGATATGCATCTTGTGTTTATTCTCTTTGCCGCTCTTCCATGACGTGTGTTGGGACACCGCACAAGGGTCTAGGGGGAAACCCTGATGGTGGACCTAAGGATACAATATGTAAAGCTTTTAGGGCGACCTTTATTTTGCAGCTCAGCCGTCCAACCACAGGTTCTAATTCCAAGACCGCCTCAGATTAACTTGTAAGGTGACACCTCACGGTAATTGCCACATCTGGCCTTCTGGAAAGTTCACGAATTGGACGGGGACTTGGGGGAGGCTCAAACTCCCCCATAACAACCCGATGTTCGTAGCTGAGAGGGAGTGGGGAGCTATGCCCGTGGGGGTGAGGACCGGTTGTCATGAGGG